>NZ_JBPKBJ010000012.1:0-60295 GCF_051390655.1 Acinetobacter sp. P1(2025) | reverse complement strand
ATAGGTTGGGTGTGGAAGCACGGTGACGTGTGAAGCTGACCAATACTAATTGCTCGTGAGGCTTGACTATACAACACCCAAACAGTTGTTGTATTCAAGATAAATTCAATACATAACTTGATTTAGTGTACAAACTAGTTACAATACAGACCAATTATCTAATCCGTTAATAACTCATTTGGAAAACGCCTTGGCATATATAAGACCAAAGCAAGTATCCATAAACAGTTTGCTGGCGACAATAGCAAGAGTGAACCACCTGATCCCTTCCCGAACTCAGAAGTGAAACCTCTTCGCGCTGATGGTAGTGTGGCGTTTGCCATGTGAGAGTAAGTCATCGCCAGCTTTTAAATCTAAAACACCCCTAACCTAACGGTTAGGGGTGTTTTTTATTGAAATAAGAAAACTTAAAACTAATCTCAATTGTTTTATCTCTACTTCAATTTATAATCGAGTTAAATTCATAATTATAAAAAAGGAATTCAGCATTGAATGTAATTATCCAGTTGCTAGGTGGTATAGGCCTATTCCTTTTAGGCATGTCTCTGATGACGGATAGCTTAAAAGCAATCGCTGGTGAAGCTCTACGACAATGGTTAGTTGGATTTACAAATTCTCCGATTAAAGCTGTTTTATCAGGGATTGGTCTAACTGTAGTTGTACAATCCTCTACAGCTACTACTTTAGCAACAATTGGTTTTGTCAGTGCAGGCGTTCTTAGTTTTAGTCATGCAATTGGAGTGATTATCGGAGCGAACATAGGGACAACAAGTACGGGATGGTTAGTTGCACTGCTGGGATTGAAATTCTCAATTGCAAGTTTCGCCTTACCTATGATCGGAATTGGAGCTCTGCTTAAAGTATTAGGTAATGAAAAAGTTTCTTTTTTAGGATTAACTTTAGCTGGATTCGGCCTGCTATTCTTTGGAATTCAAATATTACAAGATGCGATGAGTGGTATCGCTGAACTTATTGATTTATCTCGTTGGGCAGAGCCAACACTTATAATGAAGGTCATTTTAGTGGTGATAGGCATTTTGATGACCATTCTATTACAGTCATCAAGTGCAGCAATAACAACGACATTGGCAGCATTATCTACTCAAGCAATCAATTTTGAACAAACTTTAGCATTAGTGATCGGTCAGAACATTGGGACCGTCGCAACAGCAGTACTCGCGGCGATGGGAGCGACCACAAGTGCAAAGCGGACAGCAGCGGTTCATGTTGTTTTTAATGTAGTTACGGCAATTTTTGCTTTTCTTATTTTGTCTCCAATCTTTGTATGGGCATATCAACATGTGGATGCGATCCATCAATTAGATGAAGTATTGTTAGTTGCAGCATTTCATACAGCTTTTAGCTTATTGGGAGCATGTATTTTCATGCCTCTTTTACCTAAATTTGAGCAACTGATTATCCGTTTACTACCTGAACAAGAGCCTGTGACGACCTGTTATTTGGATGAGTCACTTTATAGCGTTCCAGCATTGGCAATTGCAGCAGTAGAACGAGCATTATTGAAGTCGATTGCAGATATGTACAGTGTATTGGTTCGTTGTATCCGAAACGAGATTATTCCTTCACTTGTAAATATAAGTGAATATGATCATACACTTGTAAAAGTTGAGCAGTATCTAAAAGAAATGTCGATTCCACAGTCGAATATTGATCAGCAGCGCTTTATTATTTTGTTACGGTTAGTTGTGTATGTTCGAGTGCTTAAAAATGATTTAGCTGATGTTTCTAAAATTGAATTTATTCAAAATCAAAGCATTATTTATGATTTAGCACAGCGTTTCGCCACAGTTTTGGAGCAGAATATTTCTTATTTACTGCAGCAACCTTTTTCAAATTTACCTGAATCATTGGTAAATGAATTAACTGAAATAGTCGAAGAGCTGAAAGAGAAACAAGAATTTGTTCGACAACAACTGATAGAAGATGCTGCAAACAAGAATATTCCTGCGACTTATACTTTAGAGCTCTTAGCTGCGCAAAGATGGTTGGAACATCTTATAGTTCACTGTAGCCGTGTAGCAATCTTGTTGAGTGATACAACACACATATTAGTGGATGATGAAGTAGAGTTAGCTCATTAAAATATAACTTTTCATAAATCCTACGTTTTCTACTTTCCTACTCAGCTGACAAGCCTATAATGATTGAGAATCATTCCAAATCTAATAAGGAAATAACATGTCGACCGATCAACAATTTCCAACGCCTGCAAACTTAGGGATAGCAGTATATTCAAACAATGCTGAAGCGATTGGTAATACACCATTGGTTCGTATCAATCGTCTGATTAAAACTGGCGCAACAGTATTGGCAAAAGTTGAAAGTCGTAATCCTGCATTCTCAGTGAAATGCCGTATTGGTGCAGCTTTGATTGCGGATGCGGAAAAGCGTGGTGTGTTGAAAGCGGGTATGCATATTGTTGAACCAACAAGTGGCAATACAGGAATTGCATTAGCATTCGTTGCAGCGGCAAAAGGTTATCCAATCACTTTGACGATGCCAGCCAGTATGAGTTTAGAACGCAGAAAAGTATTAAAAGCTTTAGGTGCGAATCTTGTTTTAACTGAACCTGCTAAAGGTATGAAAGGTGCAGTGGATGAAGCGGTTCGTTTAGCAACGGAAAATCCAGAGCTTTATTTTCTACCACAACAATTTGAAAATCCAGCCAATCCACAGATTCATGTCGATACCACAGGCCCAGAAATCTGGCAGGCAACCAATGGGCAAGTTGATATTCTAGTTGCGGGTGTTGGCACTGGCGGGACAATTACTGGCATTTCTCGTTATTTTGAGCAAGTTCAGAATAAGCCAATTTATTCTGTCGCAGTTGAACCTGCTGAATCTCCAATCATTACTCAAACTAAAAATGGTGAAAGCATTTCACCCGCACCGCATAAGATTCAAGGCATTGGAGCGAACTTCATTCCTAAGAACTTAGATTTGGATTTGGTGGATGAGGTTGTACCAGTGAATAGTGCTGATGCGATTGAGTGGGCAAGAAAGTGTGCAACTCAAGAAGGCATTTTGGTTGGTATCTCAAGCGGTGCAGCTTTAGCAGCAGCAGCTCAAATTGCAGAACGTCCTGAAAATACAGGTAAAACCATTGTGGTGATCTTGCCTGATAGTGGTGAGCGTTATTTATCTTCTGTTTTATTTGAAGGTTTATTTGACGAAGCTTGATTGCATTGTTGAGTGAGTAAAAACCATGCCTAAGCGCATGGTTTTTTATTACTTCTATTATAAGGCTTTTTTTAAGGTCTTTTCATGGCGCTTAACTGAGCGTGCATATTTCTTCGCTTTATGGCGAGTCCAAAAACTACGTTCATAGCCAGTCGGTCCAACATTGTAATACGCTATGGCTTTAGACCAACTGCCAGCAGATTTGTAATAGCTGGAAAGAATATAAGCACCACAGTTGATATTGGTGTTTTCATCATACAAATTGCCAGGGCAAGATGTACTCCAATAGCTAGAAATAATTTGAGTTAGACCAATCGCACCTGTGGGCGAGCGCGCCGAGCTATTAAAATTTGATTCTTGGCGAATTAGTGCAGCAAGTAAAGTTGGTGAAACATCATAACGTTCGGCACTTTGCACAATCATAGGAGATAAACGATTGGCAGTATTTGGAGCAACAGAATAAGCATTTTGCAAACCTGAAGACAATTGATTAGATCGGTTTGCAAATGACCCGCTTAAACTACTGCATGCTGTCATACTGATCGCTATCATGATCAAACTAATTTTTAAAATCATTCCATTAAATTTATTGATACGACTGTATTGATCAGTATGATTGAATAAGAATTGCAAAATAATAAACCAAAAGTACCAAGATGAGTTGATGGTATTAACACCATGTAAATGAGTCAATAATAGTTATTTTGCGATCATGTGAAGAGCATTGTTTAGATATAAAAAAAGCCCCGACATCCTGTCGAGGCTTTTTCATATTTGGTTTCTTGCCGTTAACTCCTGTCAACGACCACGTCCTGTGCTTCTTGTTGTTCTGAATGAGACTTCCTGTCTCTTTATGACTCTTATGATAGAGCTTTATACTTTAGTCGTATATTCGCTAATCACCGCAACTGATGTACGTATATGCGTACATGATGTAATCATAATGCTTCTTTTAAAGCTTGCTCATGGCGTTTTACTGAGTTGGCGTAGCGATGTGCTTGATTGCGCATGTAGAGGCTTCTTTTATAACCGGTTGGTCCGACATTGTAATAACCAAGTGCTTTGAACCAATCACCAGTCGCTTGATAGTATTTTGCAAGAATGTATGCGCCACAATTAATATTAATCTGTTCATCATAAAGATTTCCAGAACAGGTCTGTTGCCAAAACTTGGGACGTACTTGGGTCAAACCTACGGCATCTGCTGATGATCTGGCATTGGCGATATAGCTAGATTCTTGTCGAATCAGTGCAGCAAGTAAATGTGGAGAAATGTTATAAGATTCAGCACTTTGCAGAATCATGGGTGCGACACGATTTGCAGTCGTTGGATGAACAGAAAAAGCCGTTTGAATGCCTTGTGAAAATTGTTGTGAATGGTTGATTGTTGGTGATTTTGTTGTTGTACATGCAACGATGAAGTAGGCACTAATAACTATAAAGCTGAGTTTAAGACATTTGTTTTGAAACTGAGTAAAAGAAAATCTGTATCGCGTTATCATCGTGAAAAAAGTGTGTCCATTCTATAAAAGCACGCGGATAGTAAAAAGAGGCCTAGTTCGGGTCAATGATAGTTCATAGGCAAAATCGTTGGTTTTTATATTTTAGGCTTGACTTAATTTAGAAAAAAAGAAGCCTCGACTTCCTGTCGAGGCTTCTTCGTATTTGGTGCTATCACCAACTCCTGTCGATGACCACGTCCTGTGCTTTTTATTATTTTAAATGAGACATCCTGTCTCTATGTCTTGCATTCTAGGTAAGTATTGGCATGTTGTATATGCGTTAATCACCTGATTTCGTGTAGGCTGTGGCTTACATAGTTGAATATCTCAATGCTTCAAATTGGCTGTCTTTATTATCCATGCTACTAGCTTTTGAGCAATCGGTGCACAGACTAATACACTTGGAAATGCAAACATCCACGCCACAATCCAAGCTGACATCCACATTGAAAAGAAGTTATCAATTAAACCTACCGCTTTAAAGGTAGTAATTCCTGAGATGAGAAATGACATCATGCAAGATAATATGAATGGAAATAAAAGACTTGCTGCCTTCACGTAATCACCTCTGAATTGCATTTAAATTTAATGCAAAATTTTGCCCGAATAATTGGGCGGTTTTAATATCACCAAAATCAAACGCATTGGCTGCACTTTGATGTTCAGCTTGTGCCATTAAACCTGACCAAGAACCAAGACGATTGAGTGCCTGAGTATAAGGTATACCTTGATGTTGTTCAGGTAGAACAGGATTACCAATCCATATCATACCGTGTTGCATACAAAAGGTGAAAAGTGAAATGAGTGTAGACTGTTTATCTCCAGCAGGAAGTGATGAAACCGTAAATCCTGCCGCGAGTTTTCCTTTTAGGCTTTGCTTTTTCCATAATGGTCCTGTGAGATCCATCAGTTGTTTGAAGGTACCTGAAACACCACCTAAATAAGTTGGACTACCCCAAATGAGTCCATCATATTGGGCGATAAGGTATGGATGAGCCATCAATGATTCTGCTGTAAACAAATCAATTTGAATATTCTCTACTTGTGCAGCACCTATTTGAATTTGCTCTGCAATAAATTGTGTATGACCTTGGCGGCTATGGTAGATAATTGCAATAGATTTCATGGAGTCGTCCTCGATTAGAAAAAATTAAGCAATACAGCGGTGAGAAATAAACCACACCCAAAAATACTGTGATTGATCAAACTTTTAATGCGGTTAATAAAGGGCTGAGGTGTCTTTGAGGCAGCGATACCTAATCCCATCGCGGGTTGCATGATCAGGAAAGGGATCAAAACAGTGATCACACCAAAGGAAAGTGCAGAAGGAAATTGAGGTTGAGCCAACCAATTTTGGTCTACCATTAAAATAAAGCTGAAAGAGAAAATGACACCCACACTGTAATGAGCAATCCAGCCAAGTAGATATTCATGTCGAATTTCTGGACTTTGAGCAATTGATTGATGCTGGATTTTTCCACGCAAAATCCAGCCAATCCAACGTCCAAGTAAAGTAAAATTTAACGTTGGGATATTGAATCTTTTTAATATCAACAACCAAATATCCATGATGATGGTTGCACCAATACCAAGTCCAAAAATGTAGATCAATCGTTCCAACACATTCATTTAATCACCTTGAGCCTTTACCAATAAAATCTGATAAATTGATTGTGCAAGTTCAAGCCAACTTGAAGTCAAGGGGTATTTATGGATATTGGTGAAGTCGCAAAAAAAGCAAAGCTCACGACATCGACATTGCGCTTTTATGAAGAGAAAGGGTTAATCAAATCGATTGGTCGTCATGGCTTACGTCGTCAGTACAGTAAACAAGTTTTGGATCAACTGGCTCTCATTGCATTAGGTCGAGCAGCAGGCTTTTCATTGGATGAAATTGCAAGCATGTTTGGGCAGGATGGAAAGCCTGAGTTAGATCGGAAAATGCTGAATGATAAGGCAGAACAATTAGAACAAATGACACGACGTTTACATTTCATTAGCGAAGGATTGAGACATGCTGCGGTATGTCCCGCAGAAAATCATATGCAATGTCCGACTTTTCAGAATTTTTTAAAAGCTGCGATTGCAGGTGAATATCAGCCCACAAAACTCTAAAACAAAACAGAGTTTTAAGGAGAAAGCATCGGATTGCATCGCCATAAAGATGTCATTTTATTGAAGTCAAAGCTTCATAAAAACTTGTTCTAATTTTTCTTAATTTTTACCAAATGTATAAAACTATGAACAAGAAAACTTTATTGGCTTTATTGTGCTGTAGTGCTTTGGCTTTAACGGCATGTAATGATGATGATCAAGATCAAAAAACATCGGTAGATCAAGTGACTGAGCCAACCTTGATCTCTTTTGCTAAGCTGCCTGTAGAAACCTATGCGATTGGACCTGATTCTGGCAACGCTGTCAGTGGCACTAATGGTATTTACCCACCATTTAAAGGGCAACCTGTACAAGGTTTCTCGGCTGCTTTGAAAAATGAAGACGGTAGTTATATGGCGATGTCTGATAATGGTTTTGGTACGCAAGACAATTCAGCGGATTATTTATTGCGTATTTATAAAATCAAAGCCGATTTCAGAACAAAAAATAAAGGCACAGGGCAAGTTTCAGTCCAAAGCTTTATTCAATTACGTGATCCAAATAAACGTATTCCTTTTGAAATTGTGAATGGAAATACTTCAGAACGTTTATTAACAGGTGCCGATTTTGATCCTGAGTCGATGCAACGTGCAGCAGATGGCAGCTATTGGATCGGTGATGAGTTTGGCCCTTACTTATTACATTTCTCAGCAGAAGGAATTTTATTGGATGCACCAATTGGATTGCCTAATCCTTTAAATTCAGCCCAAGAACTACGTTCCCCTCAAAACCAATTTAACAAAGCCAACATCAATTTTGTTGAGCCTTTGGTACAGCGCAGTGGGGGCTTTGAGGGAATGGCGATTTCTCCAGATGGCAAATATCTATATCCTTTACTGGAAAAGCCATTGCTGAATGATGCAACAGGTCAACTTCTGATTTCTCAATTTGATATTCAGAAGAAAAGCTATACGGGACAATATTATTGGTTCGCTTTAAATAGCAAGGCAACTAATATCGGTGATTTCCAATTATTTAGTGATAAAGATGGCATCATCATCGAACGTGATGCGAGCCAAAATAATTTAGGTGGGTATAAAAAGCTGATACGGATCACTTTGACCGAACCTAAACAAATGGTAGTACGTGAAGATTTGGTGGATTTAATCAAAATTGCCAATCCAAATTTACTCTATGGCACAGCGCGTGAAGGGGATATTGGAACAGGTCAGGTCTTTGCTTTCCCATTTGAAACGATTGAAGATGTAATTATTGAAAATGGAACGACATTAACTGTATTGAATGACAATAATTTCCCAGGTTCTTCGGGACGTAATGCCAAACTTGCTGATGATAACGAAATTATTCAGATTCGTTTGCCGAAAGCATTATTTTAAACGTCGGGTAAAATTAGCCGAAATGGTCATTCCTCATTTCGGTTGAAAGCGTATACTGATCAGGCAGAAGGAGTCCTCATGTCTGAATCAGTTACGCGCCCAACCCATATTGAATATGGTTCAAAATCGTTTACTGCGATTTTATGGTCTTTGTTCTTTGCTGGTTTTGCTTCCTTTTCATCCCTGTATTGTGTACAGCCGATGATGCCGATCTTTGCAAAATTCTTTCAGGTCACACCAACGCACAGTAGTTTCCCTTTATCTTTTTCAACCATTGCACTCGCGATTGGTTTGTTGTTCACAGGATTCATATCTGATCGTTATGGACGCAAAAGGATTATGGTGTTTGCCTTATTTTTTGTTTCCATATTATTGCTGATTAGTGCTTCATTTCCGATTTGGGAAATTTTTCTGACTACTCGTATTTTTATTGGCTTAGCTGTGAGTGGTGTCGCAGCGGTTGCAATGACCTATATCGGAGAGGAGATCGCACAAAAAGATATCGGTTTTGCCATGGGGCTATATATTTCAGGTACGGCAATTGGTGGAATGGGAGGGCGTTTAATCGCGGGGGTTTTAGTTGATTTTATTTCTTGGCAATCTGCTACTTATATTATTGGTTTTCTAAATCTGATTATCGCTTGTTTATTTTATTTTTTATTGCCCAAATCTCAGCACTTTAAACCGTATCCCTTTCGGTTTTCTCGCTTTAAGGATGCATTTGAGCAGAACTTAAGAGATTCAAAATTAAGGATTTTATTTGCCCAAGGTTTTATCTTAATGGGCTGTTTAGTGACGGTATTTAACTACATTAGCTATCATTTATTAGAAGCTCCATTTCACTTATCACAAGCATGGATTGGTGTGATTTCGATTGCTTATCTAGCAGGCATTTATAGTTCGCCTAAAGCCGCACAATGGGGCTTTAAATATGGGCGTGATAAGGTTCTGCCGATGATGTTAATGACGATGATGATTGGCTTGTGGTTTACACTCCTTCCATCATTATGGTCAATTTTGATCGGTTTGATTATCTTCGCTTTTTCATTTTTTGCAGCGCATTCGACCGCAAGTAGTTGGGTTTCAGTACAAGCAGTACAATATCGTGCAGTGGCATCCTCGCTGTATTTATTCTGCTATTACATTGGTTCAAGTTTGCTCGGCAGCTTCGGTGGATTGGTTTGGGAGCAGTTTGGCTGGATTGGAATTAATTTGAGTGTGAGTGTGGTTTTGGTGATTGGGTTAGTATCCGCTTTATATCTTGGTAAATTACAACGTTCAGCCTAAATTATTAAATCTGAATAAACTTTGTACAAATAATTTGTTATCTCCTTGTTCTTGAATGCTTTATAAACAGGGAAAATGAATTGAATTCATGTTAAAATGATCGGCTTTCATCTTTAGATGTCTCTCCTTCATCTGCTAGCCGAGATTCGCAAGCTATGTCTACTGCCTATACCAAGCAGACTGCGCCTAAAGCGCTGTTTGATTACGACAAATATTGGGCGTCGTGTTTTGAACCCGCACCATTTTTGCCGATGTCACGAGAAGAAATGGATCTACTCGGTTGGGATGCGTGTGACTTTATTTTAGTTTGTGGTGACGCTTATATTGATCATCCATCTTTTGTATCGGGTGTGATTGGGCGTGTGCTCGAAGCACAAGGCTTCCGTGTAGGTATTATTGCTCAACCAGATTGGACCAATGTTGAAAGTTTCCGTGTTTTAGGTAAACCAACCATTGCGTGGGGCGTAACTGCGGGCAATATGGATTCGATGATTAACCGTTATACGGCAGATCGTAAAATCCGTTCAGATGATGCTTATTCGCCAAATAATGAACCGAATAAACGTCCAGATCGTGCTGCCACGGTGTATTGTCAGCGTTGCCGTGAGGCTTTTCCTGATGTGCCAGTATTGCTCGGTGGGATTGAAGGTAGCCTACGTCGTATTGCTCATTATGATTATTGGTCAGACAAGGTTCGTCGTTCAATCTTGATGGATTCTAAAGCCGATTTATTAATGTATGGAAATGGTGAGCGTGCAATCATTGAAGTGATGCATCGTTTAGCTAAAGGTGAGAAAGTTCATGACATCACTGATGTTCGTGGTACTGCATTTATTATTAATAAACACAATAAAGCATCAAAAGCACAATTTGTTGAAATCGCAAGTAATGATGTGGATACGATTGGTCGTGTAGACCCAATTATCAATCCATATGTCATGACTGAAGATATTGATGGCTGTGAAGTTGAAAAAGAAAAAGGCAACTCACTCGCACAATATCAAAATTTCCAAAAAGAAATTGTGACCAATCCAATCGTTCGTGAAGGGGATCAACTTGATCCAGATACGCAGATCGTACAGTTAAAACCTGCGCCATCCAAAGCGATTAAACATAAGTTACCTCCACGTGAACTCGCTGTGATTCGTTTGCCTTCTTTTGAAGAAGTCGCCAATGATCAAGTGCTGTATGCGCACGCCAACCGTATTTTGCATCTGGAAACCAATCCAGGAAATGCTCGCGCATTGGTACAACGCCATGGCGAACGTGATGTTTGGATTAATCCACCACCAATTCCGTTAACAACGGAAGAAATGGATTATGTCTTTGATTTACCTTATGCACGTTTACCGCATCCAGCTTATGGTAATGCGCGTTTCCCTGCATTTGATATGATCAAATTCTCTGTGAATATCATGCGTGGTTGTTTTGGTGGTTGTACGTTCTGTTCGATTACTGAACATGAAGGTCGTATTATTCAAAACCGTTCTGAAGAATCAATTCTGCGTGAAATTGAAAAGATCCGTGATACTGCACCTCAATTTACAGGCATTATCTCAGACTTAGGTGGTCCAACGGCAAACATGTACCGTTTGCATTGTAATGACCCTGAAATCGAGAAGAACTGCCGTAAACCGTCTTGTGTTTATCCAGGTGTTTGTCAAAACTTACACACTGATCATGCGCCATTGGTTCAGCTTTATCGTAAAGCACGTGAAATCAAAGGCGTGAAGAAGATTTTGATTGGTTCTGGTCTGCGTTATGATCTCGCAGTATTAAACCCTGAATATGTCAAAGAGTTGGTACAGCACCATGTTGGTGGCTATCTGAAAATTGCACCTGAGCATACCGAACATGGTCCATTATCCAAGATGATGAAACCAGGGATCGGAACTTACGACCGCTTTAAACAAATGTTTGAGCGTTTTAGTAAGGAAGCAGGGAAGGAACAATATTTAATTCCTTACTTCATCGCTGCGCATCCGGGTACAACGGATTACGACATGATGAACTTGGCGATTTGGCTGAAAAAGAATGGTTTCCGTGCCGATCAGGTACAAACCTTCTATCCATCGCCAATGGCAACTGCAACCACTATGTATTATTCAGGCAAGAATCCATTGTCTAAAGTGGCGCGTTATACTGAAAATGTCGATATCGTGAAAGGCGAAAAACGTCGTCGTTTGCATAAAGCTTTCTTGCGTTACCATGATCCAAATAACTGGCCGTTATTACGTGAAGCACTGAAAGAAATGGGGCGTTCGGATTTAATTGGTAATTCGAAACAGCATCTGATTCCAACCTATCAGCCACAAGGCACGGCTGAAGGTGAATATAAGTCTGCTCGTAAGAAAAACTCGACCGTGGCTGGTGATTCTGTAAAACGGGGTCAACAGTCTCGTCCGCAGTCTCAATCGAGTCAGAAACGTCCTCAAAAAGGACAGGTGTTGACTCAGCATACTGGTTTGCCACCACGTGAAACTGGCGATAAAAAGCCATTTTCAGGAAAGAGTAAACCTAAGGCTAAAGCTCATCGTTAATATTTAAAAGAAAGGGAAACATGCTTTCCCTTTCTTTTCGTCTGAAAATGTCAAAATAATCACAATTTAAGTGTGAAACTACAATTTATAGAAACATATACTGACAATATCAACTTGAAAATTTAAGCTATGATGATTATAAATAAAGGGCAGAACAGCTTTTACGACTTTGGTCGACTAGTAGAAAACGATTAAAAACTTTAAAGTTGCACTGCTAAAATGACTTTGCTATCGCTGTTATTGATTAAAAAAATGGCATAAAGCCAAATGATTATAAAAAATCTAAAGGGATTGGTTAGAAATGTATTATTTCATTACATTTGCTGGGTTGCTAATAATTGCAGCACTCGCGCTTCGGCGTATGCATCAAAATCAACGTCAAGATAGTCCGTTAAAACGCCGCGGCATTCTCACGATTTCTGAACAAATTACACTTATGCGCTTACAGGCTGTTTTGCCACGTCATACTGTACTTGCACACGTGTCTTTTGATGCTTTATTGACAACAAAATATGCGCATACACGCCGTAAGTATCAAGGACTAGTGGCAGATTTTGTTGTGCTTGATCAACAATATCAGGTTCTCGCTGTGATTGAGATTGCAGATGAGTCTTCAATTAATCGTTTAAATCAAAAATACTATCAAGATAGTTTGTTGGAGTTGGCTGGTTATAAAGTTCTACGCTACGGTAGTATTCCAACAGAACATGAATTACGTGAAGATTTGGTATCTGATCCTTATGAATCAAACACCATTATGACAACTTCATCTACCTCATTGCCTCAAACAGAACGTATGATGAAGTACAGTATGTTTGCTGCAAAATCGTCTTAATCTGGAAGAACAGCAGTAACGGTCATTTCTACTAGTACGTCAGGCGCATAGAGTTTAGATTCTACGCAGGTACGTGCTGGGGGATGACCTTCAGCAATCCATGCATCCCAAACCGCATTCATCGCGGCATAATCTTTCTCGATGTCTTTAAGAAAAATAAGCACTGACAAAATATGGGTTTTATCTGTTCCCGCTTCTGCTAGTAAACGATCGATATTATCTAAAGTCTGCTGTGTCTGAGCAGTCACATCTACACTGGTATCATCAGCTAATTGACCTGCTAAATGAACCAAATTTCCTGAAATTGCGACTTCGCAGTAACGAGAAGTGACATGCAAACGCTGCACAGACATAAGATTTACCTGAATGAATAACAACATAAAAGATTGTACTTGATACGATTCTGATGCAGTGTAAATTTGTTTAAATTAGGCTGAAAAAGTTTCTATTTCCATTAATTTACGTTGTTTGAAAATCAAAATAGAGCGGAATTGTGGGCAAATAATAATATTGCCTAGATTCAGAAATTGAATTTTGGCTTGTCGAAGTTGATTTAAACAGCTCGCAATAGAGCTCTGGTTGGGACACAGTTGTTTGAGTTGGCTCAAAGCTGAAGTGGTCGTGTGATACATGATCTTATTCCTTATCATCATTGTTAAAGATTGGGCAAAGATATGACTTTGCCCGATTCGTTTATATGTTTTGTTGTTCGGATTGATACCAATTGACGTGGCGTGTGATGTACATGACGCATGCAATTAAAATGAAAGACAAAATGGAGTCGAACAAGAAAGTTTTTCCGCTGGATTGTAGTAATAGATACATCATGCCGTATAAAGCACTGAGCAAAACACCGAAGAGTATGGCGGCTTTAAAACCTTGAACGACGAAGTATAAATACCAAGTAATCAAGCCAATACATGCAACTGCCGCAATCAGATAGGCAAGGGAAAAAGCGTAATATTCACTGATTGATAGTAATAAGACGAAGAACACGCCTTGCGCCATGGCAACCAAAGCATACTGAATAGGATGAATTTTGAGATTCTTCAAAACCTCGAATAAAAAGAAGCAACCAAAGGTAATAATGATCACCATAATGCCATATTTGATGGCACGATCAGTTTGGGTATAAATATTAACGGGTTCTAAAAATTGCGTTGAAATACCAGAAATGTTATTTGAAGATGTATTTGAAGTAGCATAAGCAGCTTCAACATCACTGATCAGATTGCTTTGAGTATTTAAAGCTTGGTAAAAACACTGACTGTTTTCACAAGTTGAGAGACGATCTAAATTACGTTTACCTAAAGCAATATTTTTCCAGTCCGCTTCAAAAAGTTGTCTTTTGCTCAGTTTCTTAAACGGTAAACTTTGACCATCGTATTTCACATCACCCCAATTGCCTTTAGCTTGATATGTCATTTCGTAACTGGTTGGGATAAAGGCAAATTCGCTTAAACCTTCTAGATCAAATTGCAGATTAAAGCTAAAACCTTGTTGGAGTTTTTGGATCAGTTCAGGATATTGCTTGCTGGTGATATGTAGTAGATCAAAGCCATGCTGTCCTTGGCTTTGTTCAGAAAAGTCAAATTTGTAATTTTTTCCATCAATATTAAACGTTGGCTTTGCGTTTAGACCGCGAGCATCTTGGATAGGAAAAATGATTTCAGCTTGATCCCAAAGATAGTTGTGTTGAGGTTCAATCGTAGCGCCTTTAAATACGCCTTTTCCTTGCATGTGATTTTGATAACTAATCGCTTTATACATACTACGTTTGTAGGTATTGTCTGAAACTTTAAATTCAGCGGTCCAGTCTGTTGTTTCTGCACCTAAGGTAATAAATGCTGTTTGTGTGCAATCGTAAGTTTTCTTTTGTTCATCGGTACATGTAGTTTGAATTTGATAGGGAAGTTTTAAATAGGGTGCAATCACTTGTTGTGGGCGAATTTGTTCTTTTGCAATGTCCTGAATCACTTGTTGTTGATAGCTTTGGCGCTCATCTACTAAGTTAGAGATAAAAAAAAGACCAATATAAAAAATCAAAATCAGGAACAAAATCGCTCCTATTTTCAGATTAATAAAGTTTCTGCGCATGGTGGATTCCATTGTCATTGTGATCTGACAAGTATCTCGAATCGATATGCGTTCTAAATGAGTTGTAATTGAAGCTTAAGTGAAGTTTCGATGAAGTATAATTTTTACCAGTACTCCTGATTTGTGTTGCTCTAAGAAGTCTAAATCATTTTCAGGGATATTTTGAATGGTGACGTGACCTTGATGCTGTTGGATAATCTGTTGCACGATACTCAGACCAATACCTGTACTTCGTTGCTGATTTTGCGGACGAGGTAATGAAAAATAGGTTTCAAAGACACGATTTAAAGCGTATTCAGGGATGGTTTCACCCTCATTGAATAATAGAATTTCAATACCACCAGTGATAGTGACGGTATTTGCCCTGAGTTGAATTGCGAGAAGACCGTGTTCAGAGCAAAAGTCTCTTGCGTTATCTAAAAGATTATTGATTGCTTGCTTAAGCCAAAAGGGATCAGCATAGATTGCGCAATATTCAGGAAGATTCAGCTCTATTTGAATCTGTTTAATTTGAAGAGCACTCTGTTGTTGTATCACGCAATCCCGAATCAATTTTGATAAATCAATATTTTGAAACTCTAAAGCATGCTGATTTTTCTCTAAGCGTGTGAGCAGTAGCATGCGTTCGATTAAAGATTGTAAGCGATGACTTTGCTCAACAATATGTGCTGCAAATTGTTGTTGATCTGCTAAGGGTAAATCATCTTGTAATAGTTCTGCACTGGCTTGAATTGCAGTGAGTGGGCTTTTTAACTCATGGGTTAAAGTGTTTACATAATTCTCGACATAAGCTCGATCTTCGAGTTTCTCTCGCATTTCACTGAGCGCTTGAGTCACTTGGTTGAGCTCTTTTGCAGAATAGAAAAATGGAGCTTGATTGACGGGTGCTAGTGCTTGAGCATAGCGACGCACTTTATCAATGCTGTGTCTTAACCAATATGCCACCATGCTTGCGAGTAATAAACTCAGTGCGGCGATCCAAAGCGCTTGATGAATCAGTTGACGTTCTGCACGAGCAATATACGGTTGCACGGACTGATTTGGTTTACCAATGCTAACTACACCAAGTAATTGTTGTTTGTAAATAATGGGTGCAGCAATATGCATCACGCTGCTGTTTCGATCATAAGGATTGGTTGCAGTAGAACGTGCGCCGTATTTGCCGCGTAAAGTCAGATAAACATCATTCCATTTAGAATAGTCTTGCCCAACGGCTTGACCTTCGGAGTCGTAGATGACAATACCGTGCTGATCTGTAATATACAGTTGTTGGTTAATTTCATCTTTTTGATGCTGCCAAATTGTGGCATTGAGTTGGCGTGATAATGCTGCTTGAATTTTTTGATCAAATTCAGGTGTACTGACTTTTTGTTGTGCCACATCTTCTGCAATCAGTTGGGCAATGATATTGGCATTCTCGGCGAGAGTATCTTCGACCACTTGACGTACATTTGGTTTAACCTGTTGATTCAACGTGTATGCAATAAAGCTCAGGCTCAGCACAACCACTAAGCTAAAGAAAAACCAAATGCGGATAAAGATGGACATTGGTTAACCTAACTTCACTAAACTATACCCAAACCCTCGATGTGTTCGAATGGGATCATCATCAGGGGTAATTTGTTTAAGCTTTTGTCTTAAACTTTTAATATGGGTATCGACTGTACGTTCTAGGCTATGCTCAGGATGTTCCCAAATATGATCCATCAGTTGTTGTCGACTAAAGACTTGTTCAGGATGCTGAATCAGTAAAAATAACAAACGATATTCATAGCGTGTCAGGTGCAGTATTTGCCCATGATATTGAATCTGTAGCGATTGCGGATTACACGTCCATGTTGCAGATTGTAGGGGTATTTCTACTTTGCTAATTGATGGTTGTGATGAGATATTTTGCGCCTGTATTTCCATTCTGCGCCAAATGGCTTTGATTCGTGCCACAATTTCTCTTGCACTAAAAGGTTTTGTACAATAATCATCTGCACCGATTTCTAAACCAACAACACGGTCAATTTCGTCATCTCGTGCAGTGAGGAATAATAAAGGTGTTTGATATTTTTGGCGTAGCTGTTTGCAGACTTCAAAACCATTCTGATCAGGTAAACCAACATCTAAAATAATAAAATCAAAAGCTTGTTCTGAAAGATATTGTAGTGCTTGAGCCCCTGTATTTGCCCAACTCACGTTCCAGCCTTCGCGCTCAAGAGCATAACGTAGCGGAAGAATAATCGCAGCTTCATCTTCAACACAGAGAATTTGTTTTTGATTCATCATGATTAACTAATCAATATTTTCTAATTTTATTGGGTTAGTTTAGCGGAAGATGTGGTTGAGAAAACTAGGAATACTCATTTTTATAATTATTTAATAAAGCAAAGGACACTTGAAGTGCCCTGTAATATTCGGATTTGATCGTCACGCCAACCACAGGAGCAAATGCTAAAAGCGAGGATTTCTTTAGCAAGAGCAAATGACAAGGATAATGTCACTGCGATGCTTAGAGTACTGAAAACCGCATAAAAAGCAAACATAAATTTGAACGAGAATTGTGCTTTTGCATAAAAAAGCAACGTTACCACAAGGAAAGTTGAGATTCTTCCTCATGCGTCTGTAGTTGGTAAACGCCTACACCGACTAAACGGAACTGAAAACTTTGATCAATAGGCATTTCTTCGATTAATTGCAAAACCACTTGTTCTAAATCTTGCTGCGAGCGCAGAGGGAGTTTAAAACTCTTACTATGCTGCAAGGTTTGAAAGTTTTTGAGTTTGAGTTTGACGTTTACCCCACGAGCAGTCAGTTGTTTTTTTTGCAAACTGCGCCAGACTTGTTCTGCTAAAGGCTGCCAAGCATGAGCACATTGATTCAATGTGTAGTCATCATCAAAGGTAATTTCTTTCGAGATTTGTTGGCGTTCACGTTCTGCTTTAACTGGACGATGATCAATGCCTTGTGCATATAAATACAGCTGTTTACCGTATTTTCCGAAGTGATGGATGAGTACGTTCTCTTCTATTTTTTGTAGGTCGCCCAAGGTGTGTAAATTTAATTGATTTAATTTTTCATGCGTGACTTTGCCAACGCCAGGGATTTTATTCAGTGCTAAGTCTTGAATAAAATGTTGGATTTGATGGGGTTTGATTACAAATAATCCATTCGGTTTATTCCAATCAGATGCGATCTTAGCCAAAAACTTATTAGGTGCAACGCCTGCGGAGGCTGTTAGTCCTGTGACGGCAAAAATATCTGCGCGAATTTGAGTCGCAACTTCAGTAGCGCTCGGGATGTTTTTTAGATTCTCAGTGACATCCAAATAAGCCTCATCTAAAGATAATGGTTCGATGAGTGGTGTGTATTGCTGAAAAATTTGATGAATTTGTGCTGAAACCTCTCGATATTTCTCAAAATGAGGTTCAATCACCACCACTTGAGGACAAAGCTTTTTTGCTTGCCCCATCGACATCGCAGAACGTAGACCAAAAACACGAGCAGGGTAGGAGGCAGCGGCAATGACAGCGCGTGGATGGTGTGAGGAAATGACCACTGGTAAGTCTTTAAGTTCAGGACGATCACGCAGCTCAACTGAGGCAAAAAAAGCATCCATATCGATATGAATGATTTTGCGTAACTCATTTGCCATCTTGAATGCCTTGCTGCTCAAGAAAGATACGCCACTGGCGTGGTGAATCCGCATACACATTTAAATCAACTGCTTTAGGTATCCCATCAATTTTTCCAGTTTGGGTGTGTTGCCAAAATAGCCATTTACGTCCGTCTTTTAATTCAGGTTTAGCTTCGTAATCACGAACCCATAGCGGCGTATCGTTAAAGCTCCCCATCAAAACGATGTGATAAAAACTCTTAGAAATATAGAAAATAGGCTGTTTGCCATAATGTTGTTGTAATTGATCATGCATAACCTGAATTTCTTTGAGTAACTGTTCTTTGGTATAGGTATTAATACAATTACTGTCATATTCCAAATCAATCACAGGGGGAAGGGCATCTGCTTTCTTTGGAACAGTCGCGATAAAATTTTCAGCTTGAACTTTGCCATCACGACACAGGCGATAGAAATGATAAGCACCGACATGCAACCCCTGTTCGCGAGCTTTTAGCCAGTTGTTCTGAAACTTACGATCTTTAAAATCGCCACCTTCTGTGGCTTTGAGATAGACAAATTGATATTGCATCGGAGAGATTTTTTTCCAGTTAATCTCACCTTGATGATGTGAAACATCAAAACCGCGAATCGAATAATCTTGTGCAGAAGCTTTTTGTTGGTAGAACAAACCGAAATAACTGACGATACCTAACATGACGGCTAAACCGATACTGGTATAAGTTGGATAATGCTCAGAGAGTCGGTATTTCGCAGTTTTTTTCGCCATGTCGTCAGAAGTTATGCAAGGTCTAATTGAGAGTCGGATTTACAATACTGATCATGTATTGATTGTACTCGTTTTGCTTTGGGATGAACCATCTGACTACCAAATTGTTCCACAAATCTACACGATGCATAATCTTTAGCCTGTTGTTCATATTCACGAACCCAGTTTTCTCTGTGTGCCGTGCGCTCATTTGATATCGGCCATATACCTTGTCTTAATCGCTCTACGCCTATTCGCCACGGTTTAGGACTGATTCGGGCGCGAAAGCAATTTTGATTTTGGCACATCAGGTCATAATAGGGATCGGCATAGATTGCTTTGAAAAATGATTGAACTTGCTCCCCTCGAGGTTCAAAGATTTGATGCATAACCAAAATTCGATAACCATTAGGAGTGCGATAAACACGTAAGTGCCATGTTGGATAATGTGTTGAGAACGCTCTAATTTTCTCTAGAGCTTGTTGTTCAGGTGTGCCCTTAAATTTTTGTTGGAATTTAAATACCGATTTTGCAATCAGGCTCGTAACTAGAAGCGAAAGGACAAATCCAAAGCCAAAGATAAACCAAGAAGAAAAATAAAATGCGCCTAAACCGCTGCTAGCCAGTAATACAAAGAAAACGATGAAGTACAAACTAGAATGAGGTTGGGTCACAAAATCAATATCTGCGAATAAGACATCAGGTGTGTTTAGACATAATGCACCATAGCTATTACGCGTAATAATCACATCATCGTACTGGCTGATGATTTCCTCTCGAATAGGTAAGCCCTCTGCACCGTTATAAGCAATTTTATGATCGATACGCCGAACCGTTTTATCTATTTTAAGTTGTTCAAGCGCCTCAAAGACTCGTTGCTCGGCATGCTGCTGAGCCGCTTCAATATTTTCATCTGACCAACCAAAGCGTTTAATCGTATATTGGCGACCTTCAAATTTCGCTTTGGTTTTTGCTTCAGCCCAATATTTAGGGACGATCATCTCTAGATCCTTCTTATTTTTGATATTTTATTACTTAATTAATCTGTTGTTTCTTTGGGAATTTGCCAAAAAATCCAAGCAGTAATGATATTGATACATCCTAAAGAGATGAGTGTGGCATGGAAAGCTGTAGTTATCGATGATGCTGGAAAATGTTGACCATATACATTGATCAATGTGCCTGCTAAAGCAACCCCGATACTCATTGAGAGCATCATAATCATTGATAAGAAGCTATTTCCACTACTCGCATCATGCTGTGGTAAATCTTTAAGGGTGAGCGTATTCATGCCAACAAATTGCAGTGAGTTGAGCGTCCCAAAGATAAATAAATGTAATATTTTTAGCCATAGAGGCGTATCAGCGGTCATTAATGAAAAACTGGCAATACATAGACCCACCAACACGGTGTTAGTGAGCAGAAAGCGACGATAACCCACTCGTTGAATAATCGGTCGAATAATCGGTTTGGAAAATAATGAACCTAATACCATCGGGATCATCATTAAACCTGTGATAAAGGGTTCGAAGCCAAAAGCCACTTGCAGCATCAACGGTAAAATAAAGGGAATCGCATTACTGCCTAGACGAGCAAAGAAATTTCCTAGTACCCCAATTGAAAAAATCTTATAGCGAAATAAACGTCCATGAAACAAAGCATTTTGATGGCTATGTGCATGATAGGCATACGCAACTGTTGCAATCGTACCTGCAACTAATAAGGAAATACTGACTAAACCTGAATATTGAGGTGCAGCAATATTTTCAATGCCTAAAGACAATCCGACCATTGCGATCATGAGCAAGATAAAACCACTTAGATCAAAGGCTTTTACGCTAGGTTCTTTTTGGTTAGGCATGACTTTAAAGGTCATGATCATCCCTAAAACTCCCATCGGGATATTGATCAGAAAAATCCAGTGCCATGTAGTGACTTCGACGAGCCATCCGCCCAATGTCGGTCCCATGAGTGGACCAATTAAACCAGCCAAACTCATTAGGCTCATAGCGGAGAGAAACTGAGAGCGAGGAATTAATTTAAGTAGTGCCAAACGACCAACAGGCATGAGCAATGCACCACCAATCCCCTGAATGACACGAAAGAATAGCAACTGATCGAGATTTTGGGATAAGCCACAACCTAGTGATCCTAAGCTGAAAATTACCATCGAACTGAGATAAATATTGCGAACACCAAAGCGATCAGCAAGCCAACCGCTTAACGGGATACAGGCTGCAACGGATAATACATAAGCGACAATGACTCCATGCATTTGCAATGGGTCTTCATTGAGCTGAACTGCCATAGCAGGAATCGCCGTGTTGACGATCGTGGTGTCTAAGGCTTGCATAAAAAAGCCTATCGAAACCAATAATACCAACAAGCGAAATTCAGGTTGTACAGCTTGATGAGTAGTCGTTGTCATATATTTTAAGGTGCTAAAACTCTATTCAAGTTTAATGCAAAAGAGCCTGAAAGAAAGACAATAATTGTCAAAGAGACGTCATCGAAATGACATCAAAATGTCATCGAATTTGAATCTAGGAACACTAGATTGATCCTACAAAATAAATTGTATGGAAATTGATCATGAAGTTTAAGATTTCAGTTTTATTGACAGCTTTACTGTCTGTGGGATTAGTGGCATGTAACGATAATAATGACAACAACAATAAATCAGAACAAATTGAACCAACCCCTGAAACCATTAAATTAAGTGTATTAGGACACTATAAAACCAATATTTTTGCTGAAAGTGCAGCAGAAATTCCTGCGTATGATGCGGCAAGCAAACGGTTATTTGTCGTGAATGCACAAAAAGGTTTGGTAGATGTACTAGATGCATCTAAGCCTGAACAACCTATTCATATTGCAGAACTCTCTGCACGTGATTATTTAGCTGACTCAGAAGTGAATAGCGTTGCCGTACATAATGGCATCGTGGCGATTGCAGTCCAAGCAAAAAATAAAACCGATGCAGGTCTCGTGGTTTTCTTTAATGCCAAAGATTTGAGTTTTATGAGTAAAGTGGCTGTAGGTTCATTGCCTGACATGCTGACCTTTAGTCCAAATGGCAAAACTGTTTTAGTGGCAAATGAAGCTGAGCCAAATGATGATTATTCGATTGATCCTGAAGGTTCGGTCAGTATTATTGATATTCAAGACATTAAACAACCTAAAGCGAGTATTGCTGATTTTAGAGCTTGGAATAGCCAAAAGGCAGATCTCATGTCAAAAGGTGTGCGTATTTTTGGACCAAATGCTACGGTTGCTCAAGACTTAGAACCTGAATACATTACCATTTCAGGTGACAGCAAAACGGCATGGGTGACATTACAAGAAAATAATGCGATTGCACGAATTGATATTGCTCAGCAGAAAGTTACCGATATTTATCCATTGGGCTATAAAGATCATGGCGTAATGGGTAATGAACTGGATGTCAGTGATAGAGACAGCAAGATAGATATCAAAACTTGGACTGGTTTAGTGGGTATGTATCAGCCAGACTCGATTGCGAATTATCAAGTGAATGGACAAACCTATTTGGTCACAGCCAATGAAGGGGATAGCCGTGAATGGTTAAAAGATGAAAATGCCTATTTTGCGGGTAACTTAGCTCAAGGTTATGTTGAAAATATCCGTATGAAGCATTTATTTAACAGTAAAGGCTTCAATGCGGAAGGTGATTATCCTGCCCATTTGCAAAAGATCGCAAATGGTGTGAAAGGAGCTAAACTTAATCCTGTTACATTTGCCTATTGTGGTGCGACAGCAACCGAAGCAGGAGATTGTCGTAAAGATGGTAATTTAGGCCGTTTAAATATCGCATGGAATATGGGATATCAAACTAATGCGGATGGATCACCAAAGCTGGATGCAAATGGACGATTAACTTACGATAAATTGTATGCCTATGGTGCACGTTCATTTAGTATTTGGAATACACAAGGGCAGCTGGTATGGGATTCAGGAAGTGAGTTTGAGAAAAAAGCTGCTGAACTGTTTCCAACTTATTTTAATACCGATCATGAAGCCGTTAGTTTAGATGATCGTAGTGATAATAAAGGTCCTGAACCTGAAGGCATTACACTTGGCACGATTGGCGCGAAGACCTTTGCATTTATTGGTTTAGAGCGAATGAGTGGCGTGATGGTATATGACATTACTACGCCAATGCAGCCCAAATTTATTGAATATTTCACGACTCGTAATTTTGTGGAAACGGATAGTGCCAAGCAAGGTGATTTAGGACCAGAAGGTTTGATCTTTATCGCTGCCAAAGACTCACCAAATGGTAAGCCCTTATTGGTTGTCGGAAATGAAGTGAGTGGCTCTACTGCAATTTATCAAGTGAATGTTCAGTAACAAGTTATAAAAAAGCGGATCAATAGATCCGCTTTTTTGATCAAAATACATCAAACTTCTATATGGGTCGGTGCATCCAAATTTTTAATTACATTGGAAATTTGTTCAGTAGTTTCGCAAATAATCACTTTGGCACGATGTTGAGGGGGTAGAAATCCTTCTTCTACAGCATAGTCAAGTTGGGCAATCAGTGCATCATAGAAACGATTGACGTTATAAATAATCATTGGTTTTTGGTGCTGATTGAGTTGTCCCCAAGTCGCAATTTCTAGAATTTCTTCAAAAGTTCCCAAGCCACCTGGCAGAGCAATAAAGGCACTAGCACGTTCAGCCATTAACGCTTTACGTTCATGCATGGTCTCTACAACGTGTAACTCGGTGAGTTTACTATGAGCAATTTCATAATCCAGCATGAACTCAGGAATTACGCCAACGACTTCGCCACCATGTTCTAAAACCGTATCTGCGACTTGTCCCATTAGACCAATACTGGCACCGCCATATACGATGCCAAAGCCTTGATCAGCGACATGCTGTGCGAGTTCAATCGCTTTATCGCGGTAGATTGGTTTATTACCTGTACGTGAACCACAATATAGCGCAATTAAAGCTTGAGTTGTTTTTGGGAGAGGTGTTGTTCTTTTCTCAGTCATTCTTAGTACACTATTCATTTCGTTTATTTTTCACCTTATCATTTTCATTCTAGTTGTCTAGGCTAAATCACTTTTATGACAGTTTTATTCACATTTTACATACAATCTCTTTTGGCAATACTTAGAAAGAATTTGTAAGAAACATCCACATAAAAAAGGTGAATTTCACTACGATCTTGCCTATACTGAAAATCCTTTTATTAATTTATGTACCTCTATGAGTAGTGGTTGTTGTCGCTCCGCTTTGTTTTTATTTCCTAAGAAAAATGTTTTGGCTGCTAATGCTGGCCTTTTAAAATTTAAACTCCAATATCTTGCTGCCAATTTTGCAGAGGAGTCTCGTCAATGATCTTCGAATGGATGTCTGACCCTTCTGCATGGGTTGGTTTGGCGACTCTAGTCGTATTGGAAATCGTGTTAGGTATTGATAACCTTGTTTTTATTGCGATTTTGGCGGAGAAATTACCGCCAGAACAACGTGCTGCTGCTCGTAGAATTGGTTTAATTCTCGCATTATTAATGCGTTTGGTTTTGTTGGCATCCATCGCTTGGGTGGTCACTTTAACCCAGCCGCTTTTCCATGTGTTCGATCATCCTTTCTCCGGGCGAGATTTGATTCTGTTGTTCGGTGGTGTATTTTTATTGTTTAAAGGAACAATGGAATTACATGAGCGAATTGAAGGTAAGCAGACCTTAAAAGAAGAAAATCCAGTTCATGCTGCATTCTGGATGGTGGTTGTACAGATCGTTGTACTTGATGCGGTATTCTCACTTGATAGTGTGATCACCGCTGTGGGTATGGTCAAAGACCTTTCAGTGATGATGATCGCGGTGACTATTGCGATTGGTATCATGTTGTTGGCAGCACGTCCTTTGATGGAGTTTGTCAACAAACATCCAACTGTTGTGATTCTGTGTCTCGGTTTCTTGATGATGATTGGTTTCTCCTTAGTCGTTGAAGGCTTTGGTTTCCATATTCCGAAAGGCTATTTATACGCAGCGATCGGATTCTCTGTTTTGGTTGAAATGGTCAACCAAACTATGCGTCGTAACCAAGAAAAACTTGTGACAACGACTGACTTGCGCTATCGCACTGCTTCAGCAGTGTTGCGTATGTTGGGCGGCAAAAATGATGGTCAAAACAAAGAAGCGGAAGATGTTTTAGCAACTCAAGCTTATGCCAAAGAAGTCTTTGACGAAGATAATGGTGTATACCATAGCGTACTTGTACAAGGTGTACTGGGATTGTCGGAACGACCTGTTAAATCGGTCATGACACCTCGTCCAGAGTTAGAGTGGTTAGATTTAGATTCTGATCCTGAAGAGTTAAAACATCGCTTAATGGCAATGACCCACTCACGTTTAATTATTGCGCGTGGTGAGTTGGATAATATTGAAGGTATTGTTCTGACCCATAAAGTATTAAATGAATATATTGAAACAGGCTCAATTGATTTCACAAAACATATTAGAGAACCTTTGATTGTTCATGAAAATGCGCAAGTGTTGATGGTGATGGAGCAATTACGTCAAGCACCTTTGCAAATGGCGATTGTACTCAATGAATATGGTTCAATTGAGGGTATTGCGACTCCAATTGATGTACTTGAAGCGATTGCTGGTGAGTTTCCTGACGAAGATGAACTCGAAGCTGCGGCGGCAAGCTTAGAAGACGGTTCGATGTTGTTAGAAGGATCGACTGATATTCGCCATGTGTCATTGTTACTCGGTAAGGACTTAGTTGATGAAAGTGAAGAATATTCAACTTTGTCGGGTTATATTCTTTTCCATTTAGGACGTTTGCCTGAAAATGGTGAAATGATCGAAGCCGATGGTCATCGCTTTGAGGTGGTGACGATGGATGGGCACAAGATTGAAAAAGTGCGCATCATTGCAAAAGACAAAACATCTGAAAAGTAATTCGATTTGTTGAGTTGCTTTAAATCCCTGAGCTAAATCTAATATGTAGAGCAATCACATCATGGTTTTCTCAGGGTTTTTTTTTTGAGAATGAAAAATGACTGTGTTAGAGAATTGCCCTTGCGGACAAGGTTTATACATAAATTGTTGTCAGCCTTTGCATCTAAAACAACAATTTGCTGAACATGCAGAGCAGTTGATGCGTTCACGCTATAGCGCATTTGCCTTGCAAAAAATAGATTATATTGTTGAGACGACTGCTTTAGGTCAACAGTCTATGCTTGATCGTGCTGCAATCGCAGATTGGAGTCAGTCCAATCAATGGTTGAAATTAGAAGTGTTACAACACCAGCCTAAACTTGATAAAACTCATGCCTTAGTCGAGTTTAAAGCCCATTATTGTGATCAAAATCAGGATGCAAAACAGCAGCATATACATCATGAAATTTCACATTTTGTTTTACATCAGCAGCGTTGGTATTTTCTTGATCCAACCTTGAATATGCAAGTCACCATGAAACAACCGTGTATTTGTGGTTCGGGGAAAAAATTTAAACAATGTTGTGCACAATTCATCTAAGTTTGTCTTAAAATAGCGCACACTTTTATGCCTGATTGAAGGATGTAGGCAGATGTTGCTCACCGTTATTTACATTATTGCCATTACTGCGGAAGCAATGACAGGAGCTCTGTCAGCGGGACGTCGTAGTATGGACTGGTTCGGTGTGACACTGATTGCCTGTGTGACAGCTTTGGGTGGTGGTTCAGTTCGAGATGTGTTGTTAGGGCATTATCCTTTAACTTGGGTGAAGCATCCTGAGTATTTGGTACTGACGTGTTGTGCTGCATTTGTCACGATTATTATTGCCAAATGGATGAAGCATTTACGCAATATCTTCTTAGTACTTGATGCTTTAGGTTTAATTGGTTTTACCATTATTGGTTGCCAAATTGCGTTGTCGATGGGGCACGGTTTTGTCGTCTCAGCCGTTGCAGGAGTTTTGACAGGAGTATCAGGTGGTATTCTGCGTGATATTCTGTGTAATGACGTGCCTTTAGTGTTCCGCCGTGAGCTTTATGCCAGTATTTCCTTTGTTGCTGTGATCTGTTATTGGGTCTGCTTAGAGGTCGGTTTGCCACATGATTTGACCGTTATTTTCACTTTGGTTTTTGGTTTTACTCTGCGTTTGATCGCGATTTATTTTGGCTTAGAAATGCCGAAATTTATTTATAAAGAAGATGATGCGGAATCTGCTTCGTCTACGGATGAGCATTGATTGACTAGCTGTATATGCGATGCTTTGAGATAAATTAAAATGAATGATATCGAGTTTGATAAGAAAGATTTTTATAAAAGTAACAAGCTTTTTCTTATCTTGGTGATTGTATATTTTCTGGCGCAGTATAAGTTTCAGTTAGATGTTTTAAACATTCTGCATGATCTCCTTTTATTCGGAGTGACTGTGGGATTGTTCAAATTACTAAGAAATATTCAACAAGATCGACTGAATTATCTTATTCCGAATATTATGTTTATTTGTCTCATAATTTTTCAGATTGTATTTAAGAAATAACATCTCTTGTAAGACAGCATTTGACGTTTAAACAACAACAGGGGCTTGTCACAACGCTTTCATCCACATAGCATACAAAGCATTGACGATAACAATGATTTTGGATGACTTGCTGAAATGACCAGCCTTGCACATCATGCAACCGAAAACCGTTCCGTAGCTGAATTCACAGAACAAGCTTATTTAAACTATGCCATGTACGTGATCATGGATCGCGCATTGCCACATATCAGTGATGGTTTAAAACCTGTACAGCGCCGTATCGTATATGCGATGAGTGAGTTAGGTTTAAAATCAACAGGTAAGCCAAAGAAATCTGCTCGTACAGTTGGTGATGTGCTGGGTAAATACCATCCTCATGGTGACTCAGCATGTTATGAAGCGATGGTGTTGATGGCTCAGCCATTTAGTTATCGTTACCCATTGATCGAAGGTCAAGGCAACTGGGGTTCACCAGACGATCCTAAATCCTTCGCTGCGATGCGATATACCGAAGCTAAGCTATCCGCTTATAGTGAACTATTGCTGAGTGAACTAGGACAGGGCACTAGCGAATGGCAAGATAACTTCGACGGTTCAATGAAAGAACCAATCACGTTACCTGCACGTATTCCCAATATTTTGCTGAATGGCACCACAGGAATTGCGGTGGGGATGGCGACTGACATTCCACCTCATAACTTACGTGAAGTGGTAAAAGGTACGATTGCACTGATTCGCAATCCTGAAACCACAGATGAAAAATTAGCAGAATACATTCCTGCACCAGATTTACCGACTAAAGCAGAAATTATTACCCCACCTGAAGAATTATTAAAAATTCAAACCACAGGTCGTGGTAGTTATCGCATGCGTGCGGTATATACCATTGATAAAAATGAAATCGTAATCACTGAACTACCGTATCAAGTTTCAGGATCAAAAGTGATTACTCAAATTGCTGATCAAATGATCGCTAAGAAATTGCCTCTGGTTAGTGATGTACGAGATGAATCGGATCATCAAAACCCAACACGTTTGGTGATTGTACTGCGCTCTAACCGTGTCGATGCAGAAACGGTAATGAGTCACTTATTTGCTACGACGGATTTGGAATCTAGCTATCGCGTCAATCTAAATATGATTGGCGCGGATGGTCGTCCGCAAGTTAAATCGATTCGCCGTATTTTGTTGGAATGGATTGAAATTCGTAAGCAAACGGTGACACGTCGTCTGCAATACCATTTAAATAAAATCGAAAAACGACTGCATATCTTGGCAGGTCTTTTAATTGCTTATCTCGATATTGATACTGTGATTCGAATTATTCGTGAGGAAGATCAACCCAAACCAGTGTTGATGCAGCACTTTGGGATTGATGACATTCAAGCGGAAGCCATTTTAGAGTTAAAGCTTCGTCACCTCGCCAAGCTTGAAGAAATGGAAATTCGTCGTGAGCAGGAAGAGTTAGAAGCGAAAGCTGCGATTATTCGTGAGCAATTGGCAAATCCAGAATCATTGAAGAATTTAATCATTAATGAATTAAAAGAAGATGCTAAAAAGTTCGGTGATGATCGTCGTTCACCTATCGTTACTCGTGCTGATGCTGTACAAATTAAAGAGCAGGACTTAATGCCTGCGGAAACGGTGACGGTTGTTTTATCAGAAGCAGGTTGGGTGAGAGCTGCCAAAGGCGGTGATGTCGATGCTGCGAACTTAAACTATCGTGCAGGTGATCAATATCTCAGCCATGCAGTTGGAAAGACCAATCAGCGGGTTTATTTCTTGGATGAAACAGGTCGAAGCTATGCTTTACCGATCAGTAGTTTGCCATCGGCACGTGGATTGGGTGAGCCTTTAAGTTCTAAACTTGCACCAGCCAGTGGTGTGTCATTTATTCAAGTCTTTATTGAAGATGATGCGAGTGAATTGCTTGCCGTGAGTTCAAATGGTTACGGCTTCAAAACACAAGCAGCTCAATTGGATACCAATGCTAAGGCAGGTAAATCCTTCTTGACTGTGGCGGATAAAGCGACGGCATTACCATTGTTGCCAATTCAGCAAGCGACACATGTTGCAATCTTAAGTTCTGCGGGTAGGTTACTTATCGTTGATTTGACTGAGTTACCTGTGCTGAATAAAGGTAAAGGTAACAAGTTGATACAACTTGATGAAAAAGAGCAAATTTTATCCATGACAACCTTGAATTTAGATGAAATAATCCAAGTCGCTGCAGGACAACAACATCTAAAACTGAAAGGGGATGATCTCCAAAAATATATAGGAAAAAGAGCAACAAAGGGGCAACTTTTACCACGGGGATATCAAAAAGCAAATAGACTCCTCATTCAGAGATAAGGCTAGTATTCTGCGACACAAATACGTTATATATGAAATATATTCATCTTGTGTGAATAGATTGACAAGGCAATTCAAAAAGTTAAAAAAAATGTTTTGCCATGGAAAGTAACGTTGTTACATTTTAAGGATTACACTCGGAGATAATGGCATTATGGAAAAGATTTGGTTTGCTGAATACCAAAAGACAGGAATTCCAGAAACAGTTGCACTGCCTGCTGAAAACACCTCACTTGTTGATATTTTTGAACGCAATTTCCAAAAATTTGGTTCACGTGATGCCTTTATCTTCATGGATAAAGTTTTAACGTATAATGAATTAGAAGTCGCTAGTCGTAAATTCGCAACATATTTACAAAGCTTGGGTTTGGCAAAAGGATCACGCGTTGCGGTGATGATGCCTAACGTATTCCAATACCCAGTGGTTGCTTTAGGTGTATTCCGTGCAGGCTTAGTACTGGTAAATGTGAATCCACTTTACACAGCACGCGAACTTGAGCATCAATTAAATGACTCAGGCGCGGAAGCTCTTGTGATCATTGAAAACTTTGCAAGTGTATACCAAAGCATTATTGGTAAAACGCCTGTGAAGCATGTTGTAGTAGCAACTGTTGGCGATATGTTGGGGACCTTAAAAGGTACGATCGTTAACTTCGTTTTACGTAAAGTGCGTAAGCAAATTCCTGCTTGGAACATTCCAGGTCATGTGAAGTTTAATACTGCATTAAACAAAGTAAGCCCAAGCAATTATAAGCGTCCAAGTTTAACCTTGAGTGACACTGCTGTACTTCAGTACACGGGTGGTACAACAGGTGTTTCAAAAGGTGCTGAATTAACTCATCGCAACCTTGTATCAAACTTATTGCAGTGTGACGGAATTTTCTCAAGTAAATTCGGTACGGGTGATGGTGCTAAAGATGACCGTATCGTATGTGCTTTACCGCTTTATCACATCTTTGCATTCATGGTGTGTGCGCTTTACGGTATGTACAAAGGTCAAGCAAATATCTTGATTCCTAACCCACGTGACTTACCAGCTGTTGTTGGTGAATTACGCAAATACAAACCTTCATTCTTCCCAGCAGTAAATACATTATTTAATGCTTTAGTGAACAATGAAGAGTTTAAACAACTTGACCATAGCAATCTTAAGATGGCAATGGGTGGTGGTATGGCTGTATTGCCTTCAACTGCTGCTGCTTGGAAGAAAGTAACAGGTACGATCATTATCGAAGGTTATGGTTTATCTGAAACTTCACCAGTTGCAACTGCTAACCCACCAGCAACAACAGAATTTAGTGGCACAATCGGTATTCCATTGCCATTAACTGAAGTTGTATTACTTGATGATGATGGTAACGAAGTAGCACAAGGCGAACAGGGTGAGATTTCAATCCGTGGTCCTCAAGTCATGAAAGGTTACTGGAACCGTCCTGACGAAACTGAAAAAGTCATGACTAAAGATGGTTTCTTCCGTACTGGTGACGTCGGTATCATGGATACACGTGGTTACTTCAAGATTGTAGACCGTAAGAAAGACATGATCTTGGTTTCTGGCTTTAACGTTTATCCAAGCGAAATCGAAGACGTGATTGCAAAACATCCTAAAGTATTGGAAGTTGCTGCGATTGGTGTGCCTGATGAAAAATCAGGTGAAGTGCCAAAACTCTTCATCGTGAAAAAAGATCAGTCATTAACAACTGAAGAAATCTTAGCTTATGCAAAACAAAACTTAACAGGTTACAAATGCCCTCGTTATGTTGAGTTTATGGATGACTTACCAAAATCAAACGTAGGTAAAATCTTACGTAAAGATTTACGTAAACCTGCTTAAGAATCCCATCTTTACGCTGCTATAACCGCAGCTCACCCATTGAAAAATGGTATGCAGGAAAAACGCCGCAATCGCGGCGTTTTTTATTTGAGTTTATTTAGCGTTATTCGACTTCATTAACCAGCGATCAATATACGGTCGACCGATGCCTACAATCCCGACAAATACAACCATTGTGGCAAGTTGAAAACGAAGACGAGTAGGATCAATCCCATTAAAACTAAAATAATTATCTGCTACAGCGTAAGCAACAATAATACTCAACCAATGCCAAAGCGTTAAACGCTTAATCCCAACAGCATAGAAGGCAATCGTCAGTATAACAAAGGTCCCTAGAGTCGATTGCCAGTTCAAGTTTGCACAAATGACACTGAGTAAAAATGCCATGATTGGCAGCACGACTTTCAATACACGATCTACGAGGACTTGATGTTGTCGTTGCTGTGCAAGTACTTCAAACATTTCTTTTTGATCTGGATGTTGCATAGTCTAACCCTAGAAAACTAAAAATGAGTTACAAGTGGACGGCATATAAACTTGAGAGATTTGTCGAATATACACAAATGAAAATTAAATAAATTTTAGGTTATGATAGCATGATCAAAAGAATTTCAAGTGACGGATGTGAGCATGCAAGGTATTGGCGGCATTATATTGATTATTATCGTCGCGTGTCTGTTGCCTTATGTTTTCACCTTGATTGCAAAATCGAAGGGTGGTTTTCAAGCAAAAGATAATCAGAATCCGCGTGAATTTCTCGCTAAAACGACAGGTTTGGCCGCACGTGCCAATGCTGTACAGCAAAATAGTTTTGAAAGTCTACCTTTGTTTATTGCGGCTATTTTAATGGCTGAATATATGGTGGTACCTGAGAAATTTATTATGACTTTAGGTTGGGCTTATATCGTTTGTCGCGTGATTTACGGTATTTGTTATCTAGCGAATTTAGCGACTTTACGTTCGATCATTTGGTTTTTTTCGCTACTTTGTCCGATTCTCCTTTTTGTGATTACTGTCAAAATGACTTAAGGTAAATAAAATAGAAAATTCTCTAGCTGATGGTTTTCTAGCATCATTTTCATTGTATTCACGTTATAATCTCTCGGATTTACATCTAAGTTCACCAATATAAACGAGTGTTGATATGAGTTATAGCAATATTCCTGCGGGTAAAGACGCACCAAACGACATTTATGTCATCATTGAAATTCCTGCAAATGCAGCACCTATCAAATACGAAATCGATAAAGATTCTGATGCGTTATTTGTAGATCGTTTTATGGGTACGGCAATGTTCTACCCTGCGAACTACGGTTATGTGCCAAATACATTATCTGAAGATGGTGACCCATTAGACGTTCTTGTTGTAACTCCACATCCTGTTGCTGCTGGTTCTGTGATTCGTTGCCGTCCAGTTGGTAAATTAAATATGGAAGATGATGGTGGTATTGATGCGAAACTCATCGCAGTTCCACATGAGAAGTTATCTCCTCTCTATAAAGATGTTAAAGAATATACAGATCTTCCTCCTTTATTGATTAGCCAAGTTGAGCATTTCTTTGCACATTACAAAGATTTAGAGCCTGGAAAATGGGTAAAAATTAGCGGTTGGGAAAGTGCTGATGTTGCTAAAGCTGAAGTGCTTAAAGCGATCGAAGCTGCTAAGAAGTAATTTTCTGAGTAGATTCAGCTAGATTTTATGATTTAAAGTCTAGCTGATAAAAAAACCTCCATTCAATTGAATGGAGGTTTTTTTATGACTTAAATAAAGCTGTGAATTAGAACAGTTTCACAGGAATATCAAGGAACAAACGCCATTCATTGGTTGAGCCAATGACATTGCTGACATATTGACCAGAAACATTATTATAGGTATCACTTGAACGTAAGTAAGAATAGCGAACACGTAGGCTTGCATCTTTCAATGCACCTGTTTGAACTGTATATTTGACTTGGTTAAAGAACTCATGTTCTTCGGCTTGGTCAATGATTTTTGAGCGATCTGTTATTTTAGCGATATCAATATCCCAACCATAAACAAATGCAGTTGTCCAGTTTAGACCAGGTAAACCGTGATTTTTAAAGTTGTAGTTATATTGTAGCCCGACAGATTTTTCATCATTACCATTAAAGTCACCTAAATAGGAATTAGGGACACAGATACTTTGTAAACCATCAGCATTATAGCCATAGTCATATCCAGTATTACCTGTGTTATCTTGATAAGAAAGCATGACATTATGTACATCTTTGCCATAGCCCACTGAAACAGCCCAAATCGAGTTTTTACGGTTTGCTAGATCATCTGTGGTATGTGAATCAGTGAGTGCATCTTTATCCCATTTTGTATGATAACCCATGGCATCAAGTGTTAAGGTACTCTTGTCTTTTAAGCTTTGGGTAAAGTTTACATTAGCATAATGACGTTCTAACTTATCTTGAACATCTAAGCCATAATACGATGAATTGAGTTGATCATTAAATTTATATTTAGCACCCCAAACTACTGCACGATCAAGCCCTTGACCTGTCACATCTTTATCGGTACTAATTTGGTTTGACATTTGGTTTTTTGTGAATTTACCTGCAACTACATTTAGATTTGGAATTTCATTACTTTGAATGAAAACACCTGTGTAATACTCAGGCACTAAACGGGCTTGATTACTTGCCATGACAGGAAGTGTTGACACCTGTGTACCATAAGTCACGGTTGTGTTGGAAATACGTGCTTTCACATTGGCACCACCACGAGCCCAATGATCATAAGCAAATCCACGATCATCTACAGGAATCATTTGATTACCCGTATTATTATTCGCACCAAGCTTGAAAGATGCATCACCTACTAGGCCAACACCAAAGCCAACAACACCCTTTGTAAAGCCTGATTGAAGATCAAAAATGGCAGTTTGCGCTGTTGAGCTTGTATCATTTGTTAAACCGTCTTTTTTATCACGATTTAAAAAGCCTGTGCGGAACAATACTGAACCATTTGCATCCTCAACAAAACCTTTAGCTTCGCTTTGTTCGCTTGCATATGTTGAGGAGATCAATGCGGCATTAATCAAAACCGCTAATGTTAGTTTCTTTGCCTTTGGCATAGGTGGCCTCATAATAAATAAGATCAATTTCGATCAAATAGAAATTTTGACCAATTGTATAAGTTATACATAAAAAATATAGATTTTTATTAAATTATTTTAATCATTTTTACACAAAATTAAGCTAACATTTTATGATTTAATTATCGTTTAAAATTAAATCATATTTAAATTAATATATTGATTTTTATTAATATATTGTTTTATTTTAATCGTAAAATATATTGATTATTTTTTAGCTTAATGCATTTAAAATACGTGATTTGTTTCTATTTTTTCTCTTTTATTTTAATGATTTATTTTTTCTTTGATCAAAAGCTATTCGACTGATTTGCAAAAAATTACATCCCGACGAATGACATTTTTTGCTGTACAAAAACGCACCATTATTTTCAGGCAGATTTAAGTTTTATCTGTGCACTTTTAGGGGGCGATTCAGGCTATATCAACATATTTAATTGTTATTTAAGGAGAACAGCACTTTTTATTAAATTGAATTGCATTATTTTTGTGCATTTTTTAGGCGCAACAATGGCAGTTCTTCTTAATAGTTCAGAAAAATGAACCTTATTAAAGAAAAAATAATATTTCAGCACAGCCAAATGGCGTCGATAGCACTCTTATTGAACAGAAGCTAGATTTAGCAAGCATTTCTAAAAGTTGGCACAGCAATTGCTAATTACAAAATGATGCAACTTAAAACATAAATCAGTCGAATATCCATCATGGGGGAGATCAATATGATGAAATTTGCATGTAAAGCGATCGCGTTGAGTATTTTTGCTGTGACTTCGACTTTTACTATGGCCGAAGAAACAAATACTTTATCTCAGTATGGCCTTAGCTTTTCTGGTAATGCTGCTTTAACTACAGACTACCGTTATCGTGGTATGACACAAACTCAAAGTGATCCAGCATTACAAGGTGGTTTTGCTTTATCTCATTCTTCTGGTTTGTATGCAGGGGTATGGGGTTCAAATGTAAATTTTGGTTCTGCTGATCCACATTTGGAGTTAGACCCATATGTAGGTTATGCAACTGAATTACCATTTGCTGGTAAGCCAAAATTAGATGTTGGTTTATGGTATTACGGTTATCCAAGTGCTTCAGATTTTAACTGGCTTGAGTTATACGCTAAATTAGGATTCAGCAGTGTTATTGCTTCTGGTGACAGTCTTTTAGCTGCTGTTAACTACACCAACGACTTCTTTGGTTTAGAAGAAGATGCGTGGTATTTAAACGCAACTTATACTGTTCCTTTCGCTGATACTGGTTTTGGTGGTGTAGCTAGCGTTGGTTATACTAAAGCTGATGATTACGACTTTAGTGACAACGGTAGTGAAGACGATAACTATGTCGATTGGAAAGTTGGTGTAACTTATAGCGTGAAATCAGTACCTGGTTTATCAGCTGAACTAGCTGCTGTAGGAACAAACATTGATGCAAATGCTCAACCATATAAACGTGGTGTTGAAACAGGTGCAGTATTTACATTAAACAAAACATTCTAATCATGTAATTGATTGATGCTTTGAAAGCCAGCAATTTGCTGGCTTTTTTATCTTTAGTCATTTTATTTTTAATCAATTTGATTGTTTGAAATTGAGTTAAGTATTACGTGCATCACTGCGCCAGAATGAACGCTTTTTGCTCCAGTTTGGTTAGGTATTCGATCATTAATTTTGCAACTTACTTATTCTAAAAAATAACCATCCTAATTTGCATCTAAATAGTTGTTTTATATTAATTTATTTAATTATACATTGTTATCAATAATGGCATGGCATTTGCAAAATATCTATTGATTCACTTTAAGACCTAAATCATTCAAATGTAAATAAAAAGGGGCAATCAATATGATGAAGTTTGCAGTTCAAGCTGTTGCTTTAGGGGTCGCTACATTCGCTTCGACACTCACTATGGCAGAAGAAAAAAAACTTCCATTTCCAGGTACGATCACAGGCAATATCAATGTTGTGTCTAGTTATAACTTGCGTGGTATGACCAACTCACCTGAAAGTGATACACCTGCGGTGCAAGGTGGACTTGATTATGCACATGATAGTGGTTTTTATTTGGGTTATTGGTTTTCAACATTGACAGCTGCATATGCAGATTTTAATACCTCACCGACTTATGTAAAAGAAGAGAAGAAGTCATTTGAAAATGATTTGTATGCAGGATACAAAGGAAAAATCACAAAAGATTTGGGCTATCAAATTGGTGGGACTGTTTATTATTACTATCCAGGCTGGGAATCAACGGGTTATGAAACAATTGTCGGACTGAGCTACAAAGACTTTAATATCACTGCTCAGACATTATTAAATAATGTGACTTTCGGTAATAAAGGTGATACCTATTTCTTGGCAACTTATGCACCTAAATTAGCTGGCGGATTCACAGGTAAAGCACAAGTTGCAGCTTATTATTATGGTGATGATGATGAGTACTTGGCTTATCAAGCAAAACCAGGTGATGTCACCAAAACAGATTTTGCATTCCGACACGCTACACTAGGTTTATCGCATCCTTTGGGTGAAACTGGCGCAACGTGGAGTCTAGATTACATTTTTGGCGGTTATACACGTGATGAAACTAAACAGAAAAACAAAGTTGTTTTAGCTTTAGGTTATGCGTTCTAACTGATTTGAGAAAAAAGCGACCATTAGGTCGCTTTTTAGCTATTGCTACCTCGATAAGACAAGGCTTCTGTTAAATGTGAGCTAGAAATCATCTCACTCTCAGCTAAGTCAGCAATCGTTCTTGCAACGCGAAGTACCCGATGATAAGCACGGGCCGAAAGATTTAACCTTTGTTGTGCTACTTCAATAATTTTTGCAGATCCCTCGTCTAAGCGAGCATGTTGATCCAAAAGTTGAGGTGAAAGCGCTTGGTTTAAGCATTGCTGTCTTTTGATTTGTTGTTGATATGCTTTTATCACTCGATGACGAACAGTTTCAGAGTTTTCTGAGGGTTTTTGGTCTTGTAGTTCTTGAGCTTGCAAGGGTGGAACATCGATATGCAGATCGATTCGATCCAAAAGTGGACCTGAAATTCGATTTTGATAACGCTGGATACTTTCAGGCGAACACTGACAACGACTATCTTGATTAAATGCATATCCACAAGGACATGGATTCATTGCAGCGATAAACTGAAAATTTGCAGGGAAGGTCATTTGTCTCGCCGCGCGAGAAATTACGATTTCTTTAGACTCTAAAGGTTGGCGCAGAACTTCAAGCACTTTGCGGTCGAATTCAGGTAATTCATCTAAAAACAAAACGCCGCGATGAGCAAGCGTAATTTCTCCAGGTTTTGGTTGAGAGCCTCTGTCATTTCCAAAGAACTATGCGACAATATGATTTAGGCTCAATGACTTAGACCCCATTTTACAAAGAACTATGCGACAAATTTTATAAAGAACTATGCAACGGAACCTAGAATGAACAATCAATCATGCGACACCGTTAACATCGTACCAGCTCGAAGAAAAATTGGTAATACACGCATTAGTGTATCTGGTTTATACCCTTTTAAAAAAGATTCCGCAGTGGCCTTTGAATCAACATTGGAACGCGATTTTCTCATTCGATTAGAGGTTGACCCTAATGTTCTTGCTGTTGAGTCTCAACCCTTTACCATTGAGTATTTTGATAATGGACAGAAACGAGTTTATACCCCTGACTTTCTCGTAACTTATAAGCATGATGATTTTCTTCCATTTATTGCACCTAAACTGGTTGAAGTAAAACCTATAGATGAATTGCAAGTTAATTTACATTTATGGAAAGCTAGATATCGTGCTGCCATGAGGGTATGCAAAGAAGAGGGTTGGAAATTTCATATTGCACATGAGGGTCGGATTCGGGATCAGTTATGGTCGAATGCCATGTTTTTACAAAAGTACCGAAAGATGGAATTTCCTCCTGCCGATTCAATGCACCTATTGGCTTATGTGAGAGATCGAGGAGCCGTAACTTTTGAGACTCTATTAGCCAGACATTTCCTTGGCAAATGGGACAGAGCAAATGGAATTAGTCAAATTTGGTATTTAGTTGCTCATGGTTATCTGGTTTGCGATTTAAATGCACCTTTACAGCCATCTACTGAACTTTGGGTAAGTGGGAGTTTGTCATGAATGATAGACGTGTGAATATCAAAATAGCTGCTGGGGAGCCTGTTCAGATAAAAGGGATTCCCCATACGATTATTGAAGTCATTGACCTGAAATCAGTTTTTGTTGAAAACAATAATACAGGTAGGAAAAATGTTGCGGCTATCAGTGAATTAAGGCCGTCAATAGCTGTGGAACAACATGAAGATCTAGAGCTCATCGCTGATAAAGACTGGATTGAGGCTGAAAGGCGTTTCAACATCATCCGTCCTTTCATTGAGGGAGGTGTGAGTGGTCGTAAGGAAGTAGAATTACGTGCTCAGGAACATGATATAAATCCAGCCACCATATATAGATGGTTAAAAATTTATAAAGCATATGGAACTATTGATGGATTGCGACCTAGAAAAGAGGGATTGCCACAAGGCAAGAAGATAATTAATAAACATGCTGAAGCAATCATTGAAAAAGCCATCAACGATTTATACCTAACTAATCAAAGAATAAGTGTTCAAAAAGTTGTACTTGAAGTGAAACGCTTATGTCATGAATACCATATCCTAGAGGTGCCTCATGCCAATACAGTAAGAAATCGTATTGCAGCGATTAGCCAGAGAGACTCTCTTCGTAAGAGGGGGTATAAGGAAAAGGCCGATAACAAATTTACACCTGCCGCAGGGAAATTCCCTCATGCTGATTATCCACTTGCCGTTGTACAGATTGACCATACACCCGTTGATCTTATTCTGGTTGATGATTTTAGCAGGTGCCCTATAGGACGACCTTTTCTTACATTGGCAATTGATGTGCGTACAAGGGTAGTTGTGGGATATTACTTATCATTAGATGCTCCCTCTGTTATGTCGATTGCAATGAGCGTTTCTCAAGCTGTACTGCCCAAAGAGAAATGGCTAGCTTCGCGCAAGATTCAAGCTGAATGGCCTGTCTGGGGAATTATGAACACCATTCATGTCGATAATGGACCTGAGTTTCACTCAGAAACTTTCAGAAATGCCTGTATGGCACATGATATTCGTCTGGAATACCGACCAGTTAAAAAACCACGTTTTGGTGGGCACATTGAACGTTTGATGGGAACATTTGCAACGGATATTCACGCAGTTCCAGGAACAACTTTTTCAAATATTTTTGAAAGAAAAGGCTATAACTCAGATACGGAAGCAGTTTTCACATTTTCCGAATTTGAGGACTGGCTAATTGATTTTATCTGTAATGTTTACCACAAAAGAAAACACTCTGCTTTAGGTACTTCTCCACTACATGCTTTTGAGTTGGGTATCTTTGGCGATAAAAACACGTTAGGTTCTGGAGCTGCCAGATTGCCTGCAAATGATCATAATTTCTTTCTTGATTTTCTACCAAGTTTTGAAAGGACGATTCAAACAACAGGTGTAACAATTGATGGCCTTGCTTATTATGCTGATGTATTAAGAGGTTGGATTAATGCTGTAGACCCCTATAATCAAAAGGAAAAACGTAAATTTATCTTTAGGCGTGATCCAAGAAATATTAGTGAGATATGGTTCTTTGATCCCGAAATCAAAAATTATTTTAAGGTACCTTTAGCGGATCAAAGTATTCCGCCATTTAGTATTTGGGAACACAAAAAGATTCAGGAACTAAAGAAGGAAACTGGCGAATATCTAAAAGATCATGAACTTGGACAGGCTCTAGCTAAACTTAGGGAACGTGTTCAGGAAGCAAGCACTAAAACTCGACGGGCTCGCAGATCACGTCAGCGCAGTACCCAACACCAAATGAGTGTTAACCCTGCATCAATTCAGGGCAAAAAACATCAACAAGAGAGTACGATTTTGGAGCAACAGCTTGAAAGCGTATATGGTTTATTGCCTCTCGATGAACTGGAAAATGATGAGGATATTTCATGAGTAACTATTCACATGTTTTTCAAGAGTTTCGCCCTATTGTGGAACAGTCTATTGAGGACAGGCTCTACTTCCTGGAAGAGGACCGATGGATTGGGTATCCAGCAGCCAATGACTTACTAGACCAATTGAAAGGATTCCTGACACTTCCGAAGCGGAGCCGTATGCCCAACTTACTGGTATTGAGTAAGCCAAATAATGGTAAGACCTCAATTATTAATCAGTTCTTTAAGCTGTATGGGGAGGGTCATATCAATGCAGAAAATAATGCAGTAAAACCTGTAATTATTGTGCAGGCACCTGTTTCACCTGATGAAAAAGCTTTGTATATGGCTATTCTTGATAAGTTCTGGGTTCCCTTTCGAGAAAGAGACCCCGTTGCGAAGCTACGTTACCAAGTGGTCCATTGCCTTAAACTTTACGAGGTAAAACTCCTCATTATCGACGAAATGAATTCTTTATTATGTGGCAGCCCGATTAAGCAAAGAACTGTAATGAATGCAATTAAGTATTTGTGTAATGAAACACAGATACCCATTGTCGGGTTTGGTACAGAAGAAGCGATTAGTGTCCTGCGTACTGATCCACAGCATGTAAGTCGTTTTCGTGTGGTTAATTTGCCCTTATGGAAACTAGATAAGGACTTTCAAGCCATGGTAAATAAGTTTGAAAAAGTTCTTCCACTCAAACAGGCTTCAAAACTAGCTGAGCCAGCAACAGTAAAATATCTACATGATATTACCGATGGAAATTTAGGTAATCTGCGAACGATTTTACGGGAAGCTGCAAAGAAAGCTATTGTTTCTGGTCAGGAGTTTATCGACCGTAGCTTACTAGAAAGTGTGAAATAAGCTATGTGGAGGGCTGGGTATGATAGGTACAACAGAAGTCCATTCATGGTTTATCCCCACGACTTTACAGAAAGATGAGGCATTGTCTTCATGGTTGATACGTGCTGCACTTGATAGTGGTTGTGACCCATTAAGTCTAACTGGGGTACTCTGGCCCAAATGGCGAATTTGGTCAGTAGATGTAGATCGAGGTTTAAGCTCAGAGCATTTACGAACCTTGGCCACTACAACAAAAATTGATGAAAGCCAATTTGATTCTGCTACGCTTCGCAATTTCTTAATTAAATATAACTTGGATAATGGAACCCTTGATTCATGGTATCTGGTATTAGGTACAAGAAACCGTAAGCATCGAGGTGGCTGGCAATATTGTCCTAAGTGTTTGTCTGAGGATGGTGTTGCCTATTTCCGTTTACACTGGCGCTTTGCCTGGCATACAGGCTGTATTAAACATAATCAGCGTTTATATGATCAATGTCCGCATTGTCATAATGCCATTCAACCTAGACGACTTGAAGCCCCTGATCAGGTTATGACTTGCTGTTCAATATGTAAAAAAAACCTATTGGAAGTTAATGAATGCTTTATGAATTGTCATGCCCTGGCATTCCAAAAAGTCTTTGGTCAATTCTTGGAACAAGGCTATGCAACCTATCAAGACAAGTTGATTTCACTAAATGATTGGTTAACGGTGATTAAGTTATTTTTACAATTTATTAGAAAAGTTCTAGCTGGCTCAATAAATGGAAAAGGATGGGCTTTTCTTGAACAGCTCAAAATTCAGATGCCCCATTCTGAGTTTATCTCGAATGGATTGGTTGTTAGTCAACTTCCAGTTATCGAGAGAGAGCGGCTATTTTCCTGTATTTATCAATTACTCATCATTCCCCTAGAAAAATTTATTGAAACAGCACAATCTTTAAATATGAACAGATCTTCATTTTGGGATAAGAGAAACCAGTTGCCAGCCATATTAAGACCTATTGAAGAACAGTTAGGCTCAGTTTATCGGAACTACCCTCCAAAGAGAGCATTGGTTGATACCCTAAAACCTAAAAGTAAGGAAGCTGTAATACGAAAGTTTTTGAGATTAAAAAGAAAATTAGGATAACGCTCGGAGGGAAACGCCATGCCTCAGTGTGATGAATGTGGTGATGCGGTTGAAAAGATACACCGATGCTATAAACAGCGTAACTATTGCCATAAATGCTATGTACGAGTTTTTAAAAAACGGGATTGCCCATCATGTGGTAAAAGCTCAAGATTGCACAAAACTGATCAATTGGCTGTTTGCCAAAAATGTGAAACTAATCGCCCGTGTATTCTATGTCAACGTATAGAATATCCATTAGGAAAAATAACGGCACAAGGACCTGTTTGTAATAGCTGTTCAGTTTATTTTAGAGAGTTTCAAGCTTGTGAGCGATGTGGCGTGGCATCACAACGTTTGTCTCGTATCAGCCGTTTTGAGGATAATTTAAGAGTTTGCCCAAAGTGTGCAACCCGTGATTACCAGACATGCCAAAGTTGTAGAAGATATAGGTCGGTTGAACAGGATGCTGTGTCAGGCAAAATGCTTTGTAAAAAATGTTTAAGCTGTCCACCACTTCAATGCTTAACCTGTCAGCAACAAATTCCTGCTGGATGTGGAAAATATTGTGAATCATGTTCATGGCGAAGAATATTGGGCAATAGGATTAAGGAACTAGTTAATACATTAGTGAATCCAAGTCTTAAAGGTTACTTTGAAGAATATATGAATTGGCTTGATCATGAGGTAGGACCACATAAGGCTGCATTGCTAATTCATAAACATATTCAGTTTTTTGAAAAGACCAATAATCTTTGGAGAGATCAGATCCCAGATTATGCGCCTTTATTACATCGACTAAGGACAAGTGGTTTACGCAAATATGAGCTGCCCATCCGGTGGTTGGTTGCAGTGCATTATCTGCATATAGATACACAATCTAAAGGTCACTGTTCTGAATTTGACCAACTGAGAAAACTGGCAAACTCATGTCCAGATTCATCACTTTCAGCCCAAATTCTTCAGAACTACTATCAGGTTTTAATAAATAAAATGGATTTAGGGAAAACAAGTATACGTTCTGCCCGTTTAGCCATGAAACCAGCATCTGCTTTAATGCTGTTGGTAAGTCAATCACGCTTAGATTTACCAACAATGTGGCACGTAAAATATTACTTATTTAAGTCCCCTGGACAAGCTTCCGCTATTGTTGGTTTTCTTAATTTTTTAAACAAGAATTATGATACGAACCTTGATACGTCATGGGTACTAGATGAAAAAATAACAGAGAAAAGTAATATGAAGAAACTGGAAAAACAACTGTTAGCCATTATGAAAGTCCCAGAGGAAAATTTTAATGCACTAGAGTGGATAAAGTTAGGATTGATGTATTTCCATAATTTGGATAAATCTATTTTTAATCATATGGATAGTATTAATTTTAGGGTGCTGGATGATGGCTTTGAAGTGAGGCTTGGTGATCAGCAATATTGGATACCAAATCCAAACTTATATTTTAATAATCTATGAAAAAATTTCTTAAATAGAAATTGAATTCATCTACATTGTTGATTTTATTGAAAATAAATATTTTTTATTTATATTCACTTATAATTTTGATTGAATATAGAAAATAGATCAAGCATATCATACTGAACATATATGCCAATACGATATATGTACTTGATTTAACTGTCTTAACGTTCAATAAATATAGCAGTTTCTTGGTATAATTAACGATAATTCACTCCATTATTTAAATCAAATACTTCACCACTTAAACAATTTGGTGCCTTATCAGCTAGCCACAAAGCTGTATTGGCAATCTCTTGTACTTGGCAAAACTTGTGATTTAAGGTTGCTTCCTTTAAACGTTTTTGTCTCTCAAATGGGATCTTTTTCATTATTTCTGTTTCAACGGGACCTGGCGCAATACTAAAAGTTTGAATATTATGCTGAGCATGACTTCGAGCCATACTACGCATCCCATTAATCAATCCTGCTTTTGAAATGCCATACCAAATATCAGGGTGTCCAATTTGCCCTGCAATTGAGGCAATACTTATAATACGGCCTGATTGCTGTATTTTAAAAATATTTTCTGCAACATCAATGCTCAATTGTATTGTGTGAATCAAATTCACATTCATGATGTTATGCATTTCATTCCATGTATATGAGCTTGCCGTAAGCGTATTCATATAACCTGCATTATTAATTAGAACATCAAATGAACCAATTTGATGAATTACTTGTTCAAGCTGATCATAATAAAGCATATCTGCTTGCCAATGGCGTAAATTAGGATGTGAATATTGTGGTGCATGACGAGAAATATTATGTACGATATATCCTTGATTCAAAAATAGTTTAGCAATTTCTTGACCAATTCCTTGACTTGCACCAGTAATAACTACTTGTTTCATAATTTACCTATTTATCTAATGGAAGACACATATAAATCTCTCTTTAACTCAGCTGGTTACTTAGTATTAGAGAGTTTCGATTAGCTCTTGACTGTTCTTTACTTTTGAGGCGGCAACTACTTCATGGGTTTCTAATTGTTCAAAGAGTTCTAAGACACATTTACCTGCATCTCTAATTGCACGTGAGTTGACGCCTGGGCGAGGTAAGACATAAGTATAGAAGTTTGCTCCTTCAACTATATTTCCTAGGGCCCAAAGTGCCTTCACTTCATCACCATTTTTATTGATAGGATGATGATGATGACTTATTACTATACCACTTGGATGATAATCACCATTAAAGAAAGGTTGGATTGTGCCATTCTTTAATAGGTTCGCAATGAATGGAGATTTATCTAATGCTGGATAGAAAGTATCTGTTCTTGCTTTTATTAGAATGTCAGCACTACTCGTATATGAGCCATCAGAAAATTCACTAATAATGTTAAAGCGACTTGTCTGGTAATTAAGTTCAACACGCCCTTTTGGACCACAAGCAAATTCAATAACTCCAGCATTTAGTAAAGCTAATAGTTGTTGGCTACGTATAACAGGAGGTCCAACAGCAATTCGATTCATAATAGGACAATATTGTTCAATAAATATTTTATGTGATGTTGGTGTTAATCCTGCATAATCAACAGCATAACGTAAACAATCCCGAATATCCCTAATAATATCTGTTGTTGCTTTAATAGCACCATCAATGTTCCCTTTTAAGGCATCTTCAATATCTGTTTGCAGATAGTTTATTGCGTATTCCTTGAATGCTTCATAGTTTTGCAAACTTGGTAATTTTCCAAAGAAAATTTGCTCAATCTTGGTAAAGTCATCAGATGTAGGCACATAAGCTTCTATATCGTACCATTTCTTATCTATAGTACATCGATATACATAACACATTTCTTTCAACAAAATTGGAAGCAATTCCTGCTCAAAATCAAGTTGCCCATTGCCTCTATTTTGTTGATTAGCTATACGTAATTTATCAATTGCATTGGTTGTAAAAAAACGAGCTTGATATTGTCCATGTGCACCTTTCTGATTTATTCCTCTACTTGCATATGGTAAGCCATAGCGAGAATACACTAGGATATGTGGTTCCTCACCAGAGGGAAGATATTTCAAGGTACCATCTGTATTTTTTATAAATTTTCCAGATCGACCTTCGGTTAGTTGAGAAATTAGGTCATATGTTGTGAGGCCTATACCTTCAATTGCAACGACAGCTTCTGAACTAATGTGATGTAACGAATAAGTATTTGTAATATTTCTAATAAAATCAGCTTTGTGGTTGGTTTTTGCAACCTCCTGAACAAATTTGAGGTACATCAAATCTTGTGGTGATGGTGTATTTTCTCCATGACCTGTTGTAATAAATACTTTATCAGCATGAAAAGTATACCCATTCGCCAATGTGATAATCTGCTGGCCATCATCCATTGAATCAATATTGTATGCAAGTTGTTGATGACGAATTATTTTAATATTTGGATGTAATTGATTGATTTGTTCACGATAAACCCAAGATAAATATTCACCTAACATACGACGTGGTAAATAAGCATTAGCATTGATTTCATTACAGATATGATTGCCTAAATAAAGAAATTTATTATTTAATTCTCGGTATCCATGCTGCCTTGCCCATTCAAGAATAGATAAACCTGGAATAATTGGTCCAGCATCTGTTACCGAATCATCGCTAAACATTGTTATTTGGCAGGCTATGGTATTTACCAAAAGATGATCTGATTGCTCTGAAGTATGAATACCTTGCCCATAAACACGAGGATCTATTAAGTGCAACTCAAACTTAAGATTCTGATCTGAAATTTTGTATATTGCATTAAGCCGTTCTAATATACTAAGACCTCTAGGCCCCATACCAATAATAGCAATTCTCACCTTGTTCATATATGTTCCTTGAATAAAATGGAGTTGATTAATTCACAAAAAATACTTAAAAATATTGTTCTATAAAATATTTTAGTAAGTTTAAATTAATTTCCTCCATTTCTTTGGTTAATAAACCTATAAACAAAAAATTATAGTATTGTGAACTCTGTTTCTTTCATGGATTTATATTGTTTAACTTTTTCAAACCATTCGTAAAGTTCGTGATATTTACTCCCCCAGTTAATATTTGGTAATCTGAAATTTAAATAGGAAAGTGCACATGCTAAACCGATTTCTGGGATATCAAATTTGATTTTATATTCACTGATTTGTTCTTCACAAGCCTGAAGCCCACGAAGAATGTGGGCAGTATGACGTTCAATAATCATTGAAGACTGATATTCAATAGGTCGTCTGCTTTCTATAACTAATTGTAAGGCACTATCAATTATTCCATCTGCTAGTGCTACACGTATTTGATCTTCCCATGTACTATTAGATAATGAGTAGATTGATTTTTTAATATCAGGTTGATAATTATTTAAATATTGACATATTATGATGCTGTCATAAATATTAAGTGACTGATCTTTCAAAACTGGAACTCGCCCAAGAGGGTTGTATTTTGTAACCAGATTTGACTCATAAACATTTGTTATTACTTCTGTAACTATAGCTTCTAAACCTTTTTCACGTAGTAGTACTCTTGCCTTGCGGGAATATGGAGATGTTGGTGATATTATAAGCCTCATAGGTACTACCATTTAAATTTTTGTTTAAAAGTACATAAAATAAATATTTATGCTTGCTTGTATATTTGATTTTGTTTGAATAAATATCAAAGAAAATCGTTTGATGTATTAAAACAGAAGTAAAATTAAAGATCATATAAAGACCTGTCAATTAAGTAATTTTTATAGGTCTATAATTTTTATTTATTTCCATATTTTTAATAGTGGTGTTAATAATTGTCACACTAATTTTTGCTGGATTTTTTTTGCAGTAATTATGTGTAATTTAAATTGCTTTTGTTGTGCCTAAAATATTTTATATTATGTGGTGAATAAATCTATGATAAATCTGGATCAAATTAGAAACCTTTTTATAGGATTGGAAACAAAATATCCAACAAGATTGGGAACGAACATTCGACAATGCTATTTGGATTCAACAGCATCAAGTTTGGCATTCCTACCTTCCGTAAATTTTATTAATGATTATCTAAAGTACTATGCAAATGTTCATAGTGATAGCCATAACTCTGCAAAAATATCGACTCAACTTTTTGAGTGGTCTGCTAATGAAATTCTGAAACTGGTTAATGCAGATCCTGAGATTTATACATGTATATTTTTGGGTAGTGGCGCAACAGCAGCAATTAATCGAGCATCTCAAATATTACGACAAATCAATCCAAAGCCTCGTGTGCTTGTTTCTTTGATGGAACATCACTCTAATGATTTACCACATAGACAACGAAGTGAGGTAACACATTTATCTTTACTTGATACACCAACTGGTCTTGGAGGAATCGATATTGAGAAACTTGAACAAGAATTAAAGACAAAAGATGTATCGTATGTAGCTGTTACTGGAGTGAGTAATGTTACAGGTATCATTAACCCAATTGAAAAAATAGCTAAATTAGCTCATAGCTATGATAGCTATATCATTATAGATGCAGCACAAATGGGACCGCATATGCCTATTGATTTAGCCATATGCAAGGCAGATGCGTTGGTTTTGGCTGGACATAAAATGTATGCGCCATCCTCACCAGGTGTTTTAATCATTAAAAAAGTTCTATTAGATTCATCCAAACCTATCGATTTAGGGGGAGGAATGGTTACTGATGTTTCATTAAGTGATTATGCCATTTCAAATATTTACCCTGACCGAGAATTAGCTGGGACACCTAATATTGTTGGTAGTATTATGCTTGGTGTTACAGCTAACACCCTACGAAGAGTGGGGATGCATAATGTTCAAGCAAAAGAACAATCTCTTACTCAATATTTGTTAAATAAATTAGCCGAGATTCCTCAAATTACAGTATATGGCAATTTAGATCCTCATAATCGTGTTGGGGTTATTTCTTTCAATATTAATAAATTACCACATAAACTCACAGCAATTATTCTCAATGATTACTTTGGTATTGCTGTCAGGAATCAATGCTTTTGTGCTCATCCATATGTACGTTCACTCATACGAGAAGAACTTTGGAGCATGGCTGATGACATAGATTTACCTGAAGAGCAAGTTGATGCTTATATTGATCGATATAAAGGTATGGTTCGCATTAGTCTTGGACTATACAACACTGTAGAAGATATAGATTGTGTTGTTTCCGCACTAATTGAAATCATATCTCATATTGATTATTACAAAGAACAATATATTGAAGATACAACTGGTGGATTTATTCATATATCTGAAAAAGAACTACCTTTGCCATTATCACAACCTGAAATTGTAATGGAAAAATATATCAGAGATCATTTAAAAAAATTAAATAAGGGCGAGGTTGAGTTTGTAAATTTAGTCATAAATGAATATTGATAATCATATTTTATTTAATTGATCACGATATGAGGATTTTATGGAAAATATGGATTTAGGGCGTATCAATCTGCAGGGGCTAAGATGTCCTATTCCAATATTAAGGATTAAGAGGATGCTTAAAAATAATTCTGATCTGAAAAATCTAGAAGTTATAACTGATCATTTAGACGTTGTCAAAGATATCTATTTATTTTGTCAGAAAAATGAATATGGATGTGTTGATCAAAGAATAAATGATACTGAATTTCTGATTGTTATAAAAATTTAGAGCAAAAGTTTAACCAATGGAAAGAGCTAAAATGGCTGACATGCAAAGACAAAAAGTTATATTAAATAAATTGGCTATAGTATTGAGTGTTAATCAAGGTGAAGGATGGCTTATTGTTGATCATCATCGTAAATGGGTAGATAAAAATAGCCTTATTTTGATTGAAGGCTATGATGAACTTACCATTGAGTCACTAACTGCATTAAATATCGAACAACGCATTATTAATCATATACCATCTAATATCAGAGACCAAAAACTTAGAACTCTCGATAAACGTGTTCTCTCCGAATCTGGTAAATTTTTTCCTATTATTGCATTGGGAACTCTTGGTAGTTTATCATTGACATTTAACTGCTCTAAACGTGGCTTAGATTCTTTAGAAGTACAAACGAAAAAGCTTCCAATAGAAAATTCATATGATTTGGTTATTGTTGGTGCTGGGCCTAGTGGAGCCTCTTTAGCAGCACATGCTGAACATGCTGGTTTAAATTACTTGTGGCTTGGCGAACCATTCAGCTTTTGGCTATATCATATTTTGCCAAATGATCTCCGCTCTCCTGCTGCTGCATCAGGTATCAATACACCTATAAATGACATGGACTTTATAAGCTTTGCTCAGTGTATTGGTGTTCCAATTGATCAACCTGTTTCGATGCCTCTAGCTTTAGCGTATTTCAATTACTTCGTCACAAAACAAAATCTAACTCCATTACCATTTACTGCTGAAAAAGTAGACTATCAGGACAATAGCTACAATGTACAACTACGAATGGCGGATCAATACCAAACTGTAAAATGTCGTAATTTGGTTTGGTGTGCTGGTCTTAAAGGAATGGAGAATATTCCAAAAATTTTACGTCAAATTCCTAGTAAAAATTTCACACATTCAAGTGATACAAATATTCCGAACACCTTATCCAAAGATTATAAAATTGCAGTAATAGGCGCAGGTCAAAGTGCTGCTGAACATGCAATACTAGCTATTGATAGTGGGGCACAAGTAAAATTATTAATTCGTGATAGCAATCTCATCTTTCGTAATTTACATTCACCAGGAAATCATCTCTACAAATGGTGTTCTAAGAATGCTGATAGTTTTGTTTATCGTCTACCTTCATTTATACAAAAGCGGTTCTTATCCTATTTATTAAAAGGAACTACTGAGCCAAAAATGAAGTTGATTAATCAATGGGATAAGCTAAAAATAATTCCAAAATTCGATTTAATACAAGCCAATGTTTTATCCGATGGAAAATTAGAACTTAAAGCACGTAGTGGGCAATGTGAGTATGTAGACCACTTAATTCTTGGCACTGGTTATAAATATGAGATCAATAAAATAAAGCCCTTAAGTGATTTACAACATCAAATAAAGAGTTCAGATGGTTTTCCGTTACTAGATGAAAATTGTATGTCTAGTGTACCTGGGCTGTTCTTCGGTGGCTATGCCGCTATGAAAAGAATAGGTCCCAAGTGCCAATTTATTGCAGGTTCCGCACTTACTAGTAAAGCACTAATGTATGGTATCTCTCAGCGATTAAAACATGATAATTAATTTACGTTCTGGATTATGGCTATTATTAGCATTGCTGCGAATTTTTGCTCCTGAGCAAGCTCTTCTAGCAGTTTTTATATTATTAACTATTCTATTTACACAACACTGGTCATGGATAAAACTGCGTAGTGGAAAGATAGCACTATTCATATTAATACTTGCAGTCATTTTACCTAATCACTGGACAACGGTATGGCATAAACTCATGCCATATGTAGATGTCATAATTATGTTGGTATCACTGAATCTCCTGAGAAGTGCAATTGCTAATAGTGCGATAAGTCAGATACTCTCACAGTGGCTGACTCAACATCGTCGCCCTTGGATAACACTTGGTGTATCAGTTGGTATATCACCTATATTTAACATGGGTACTATACCAATCTTGTTGGCAGGTTTAAGTAAGAAAGAACTGACAAACAATAGAGAAATACCCAATATTGTTGCTCGCGGAGTTGCTACAGCTAACCTTTTAGCTCCTACTTCTGCGCCTGTACTATTAACATTAAGCATGTTTCCAGCGATTAGTTGGTTCAGTGTAATGTCTATAAGTCTATTTGCCATCGTTATTATGATTGCACTAATTGGATTAAATGCTTATAGATCAAATCATTTGTTCAGTAATAATATAAACATCATTAAAGAAATTACTCCACCTGACATTTCAATCACAAACATAAATAGGTGGAAGAGTCTATTACCTGTTATTATTTTTCTCGGTACATTATTAACATTGAGTATTATTCTGCATAAACCATATTCTCAATCAATATTTATCGCATGTTTTATCACTTGGTTTTCTAGCAGTATCATTAATAACCACTCAGATTTATTTCAATTAATCAATATAGCTCAGACAAAGCTCCTACCTGAACTCATATTATTCATTGCCTGTGGCATATTAGCAATACGTCTTTATGATATCTTTGAAGGTATACAAATAGGCATTTTTTCACAAATACCAGTGTATTTAACTAGCTTTCTAATTTGTATTTTATTACTAATTGTTATGCCCTTGGTATGTCGAATAGGGCTACATCCCATCATTCCTTTCTGTATCGTTGCACCTTTAATTAGTCCGTTAACGAATGAAATCAGCCTTCCCATAATTATAACCCTTTGGCTGTGTTATTGGGTGCAATCACTCATTATTTCCCCAAGTTCAGTCATCAACTTAACTGTGAATGCAACTCTTGGAGATAACTCTTGGTACAAACCAGATTTGAGGTTCCTTTTTATCAGTAGTAGTTTTTTAACCTTACTATTTGTAGTTTTAATTGAAATGAGGATCATGTATTGAAAAATATTTTCTTTGTACTCGCTTGTGGGCCTAGGGAAAGTCGCACATTAGCCGCATTAGAAATGGCTAAGGTCTTTTTGGATAAAGGGCTTCAGGTCAACATCTTTTTAATTGGTAATGGGATCTACAATGCTATTCAGACACAAAGCATAAAGAACCATATTATTCGCTTAAGAAAACTAATTGCTCAAGGTGCAACAGTATCTACTTGCGTCAACATGGCTAAATTTTCTGGATTAGATGAGAGCAATGTTCAGGAAGGAATCCAAATAGAAAATATGATGACGTTTGCAGAGCAATACAATATGGCAGATCGCATCATCTTCTTTGGAGGAGACTCCAAATGAATGTATCCGCTTTATTTGTTCTTAGTCAAAGTCCAGCTATGTCTGATATAAACATGCAAGTTGCTCGAATGGCACTTTCTATTAGTAGTGATACCGATGTGAGTTTTGCATTTTGGCATGATGCTGTCTATCTTCTACATCATGATCATAGTAGTCCGTTTTATAATTTTTCTAATCAATACAAGTTTTTAGTAGAAAGTGATGTTCCTTTGGTTGTGCGAAAATCCGATTTGGATCAAAGGGGGCTTGAGGAATATGGAACAAAATTTCCAGTGCAATTTCTAACGAATGAGCAATTTTCAGCATATATCAATCGATATGATAAGGCATTTTTCTTATGAGCCGTTTAGTTATTTTGACAAGCTTAAATGCTATTGAAAAGTATCAAGAAATTAGAATTAAGAACGATGTAGTTTTATTGGTTGCAGAATCCATATTTAGCCGTAGTTTCACGAACCAGCCACATTTTATATGGTCAACAGAACCTTTGAAGCATATATCTCCATATGCGGAATGTATTAGTAATGATTTTTTAACTGAATTATTCAATAAACATGAAGTGATTTTAACCATCTAATAGTATCAGGAGTATCACATGCAAAATCTAAGAAATACACAACAACAATTGGTCGCGGCAGGTTGGATTGAACAAATTCAATTATTGGAAAAAGGGATTTTTAATGTCTCGATTCGACAAAATAACCAAATACATAATTGGCGTGTAGATGATAAAGATCATTTTTTAGAAAACTTGCCATTACAATCAATAGTACAATTAAATGGTGATATTTCAGAAAAAGATCCTTTATGTACTTTAAATGTATTGCATACAGCAGAGCCATTACCTATCGATATTAATCAATATAACTACAAAGACCTTGAACATCGACACTTAGGCATACGTAATAATTTCTTTCGAGCTACAGCAGAGTTTCGCCATCTTGTTAGAAAATATGCTTTTGAATTTTTGGATGATCAAAATTGTATGTTGGTTCAAACCCCAATTTTAACAAATGCATCTTGTGTTTGTAGTGGTGATGTATTTACGTTTCCTTATTACGGAAAACAGGTTGCGACTCTTATCCAAAGTCCATGGATGTATGCTGATGCGCTAGTTAGTGGGGTAGAAAGAGTCTATGCATTAAATCCCTCTTTTCGACGAGAAACTGATGCAACAGGTATACATCTGGTTGAAATTTGGCAATTGCAAGTAGATTTGGCATGGGCTAGTAATGATGAAATTATGCAAATGGAACAGGACTTAATCCACTTTATCGCAGAAAAACTCAAAAAGCATACCGATTTATATGCAAAAGCTCAGTTAGGGACAGAACATTTGGATCAGTTACTGAAACCATTTGCACGTATTACGTATGATGAGTCTGTAACTTTACTTAACGAATTAGGATACTTATTTGATTATGGAAATGATTATACAGAAGAGCATAACAATGCAATTGGTAAACATGTAAAAGTACCATATTTTATAACTGATTTTCCAATGAGTCTAAAAAACTTTTGGTTCGCTCATAGTACAGATAACTATGATTTAAGCCCATCGAATGATCTCTTTTCTCATATGGGACAAGGTGAGATAGTTGGTGGTGGTACACGAGTTTCTGACTATGAAGAACTCAAAGCAAATCTAGAATATTTTGGCCATGACTTGGATGAATTCGCTTGGTTTGTTGATATACGTCGTCACGGTTGTGTACCTCATTCAGGTTTTTCAATTGGTTTTGATAGGCTTGTTGCAACCTTTATGGGAGTAAATGATATACGCCAAGCAACTTTATTCCCTCGTATACCTCAAGGTTTATTAAAACCCTAAGTAATCAGAATTAAATGTTATAGGAGTTAGATAATGATTTTATCAGGACATGCAAAAATGATTACTGAGAGATTCCAATTTAAGTATCCAATTATTCAGGCTCCCATGGCAGGAATAACAACTGCGGAAATGGTTGCTCAAGCATGTGAAATTGGGATTTTAGGATCATTAGGTGCGGGGATGCTTGAACCCTCTGCGATTAAATCTACCGTTGAAAAGATACGTCAGCTTACGAATAAACCTTTTAATATTAATTTATTCATCATCAATGATCATCCTAAACATGATTGGGATAAGTTGGATATCGAGAAGTTACAGAAATTACATACCTCTCTAAATTTACCACCATTAGAGCTACCTACTAAATTTGCTCCAAAATTTAGTGAACAGTTTGATGTCCTTTTGCAATTACGGCCAGAGATCGCAAGCTTTACATTTGGTATTCTTAATAAACAACAAATTACAAATTTGCATGAGCAAGGATGTTTTGTCATTGGCACAGCAACTACTGTACAAGAAGCCCTAGCATGGGAGGCTATAGGAGCTGATGCAATTTGTTTACAAGGCGTTGAAGCTGGCGGCCATCGAGGTATGTTTTTAAAATCCGAAGATAGAGGAATGGCTTTATTGCCTCTGCTTATAGAAACAAAAGCTAAAGTAAAATTACCATTAATCGCTGCTGGTGGGATTATGACTGGACAAACTATAGCAGCACTGCAATCTATTGGTGCTGATATGGTTCAGTTAGGCACAGCATTTTTATTTTGTGATGAAGCTAATTTATCGCCAGCATATCGTAATAAATTACTAAGCTCATCTGGTCATGATACCAAACTGACTCAAACATTCTCAGGTAAACTTGCTAGAGGGATTGAGAATCAATTTATGAGAGAGTTGGCAAATAATGAGACAGTACCAATTTATCCTATTCAGAATGCATTATCTGGGCCTATACGTAAATGGGCAAAAGAACAAAATAATGCGGAATTTATGTCGCTTTGGGCAGGGCAAGGTGTAGGTATGGGACGTCCTCTCTCAATGCAAAAATTAGTCAGTACACTTGTAGATGAATGGTACAAAAGTAAATCTATTTAATTTTATATTTCTTTAATAATAAGGAAGAACATGATCTTCCTTATTAACCTAACATCTAGCTGAAACATTGTGAATAAGAATGTCATGAAGTAAATAAAGCTCTTTAAAATTATATAAGTAACGATTTTGACATGAGAACCATATTTGTACTGAGCTATCAGTATCATGGATCTCTTGTAAAGTAATAAGATCATTATTCATTCTCTCAATATAACTATGGGGTAACACTGCATACCCTAAACCATTGAGAACTGCCTGATATATATTGTCAATATTGTCGAAATCAATTGTTGTGAAATTAATATTTTGATTTAATAAAATTTTCTCACCAATTTGGCGGTAATAGCAACCCTTTGGATAAGCGATAAGATTAATTTCTTTAGAATATTGGGTAAGTGGTGGAAATAATTTATTGTTATAACAAAGTACAGCCGTTTCTTTCCATAAAGGAATATTATAGATACAAGGATGAATTAATTCTTCATTAATTAATCCACAATCAATATTTCCAGCGATCAATTCTGATTTTAAATGGTTTAAAGACATAGTTTTTATTGATAATGGTTGTTTCGTTTTATTGTTTAGATGCTGGATACAATCAATAAGATTACGTTGGTTAACAGTTTGTAGAATGCCGATATCAAGTGGACATGACTGTAATGTATTATTGTCAGAACTAAGATCATCCGATGCTGCATCTACAAGATCTAAGATCTGATCGCTATATTTTTTAAGTTTAACACCTTCAGCGGTTAGACAAATACCTTTAGGAGATCGAACCAATAATCTTACACCTAATAGACTTTCTAATTTATTGATATGTGAAGTAATATTGGGCTGAACACAATGAAGTTTCTGAGCTGCCCCTGAAAAACTTCCTGTTTCAATAACAGCATTAAAAACCTTTAACCCCTTGATATCCATATTTATTCCAAAAATTGATTTGTTATTTATAAATCAGAATAAATGAATAATAAACTAAATAATGTTAATCATCTAGAGAGATTCAGTTTTTATTCGATAAATGTAAGCATTTGATTAAACCCACTTGACTCAAACAGGCTTCCACATATGTGGTAGTAGCTCTTCGATGTCTTTCATTTTATGTGTTGGTAGTCTTTTTAACACATCACTGAACTAGGCATACGGATCCAGACCATTCAGTTTGGCTGACTGAATTAAAGTCATGATGTTCGTCTGCCCGTTGACCTCTAAGTAATGATCCTGCAAATAACCAGTTTTTTCTGCCTAAAGCCCAAGAAAAATAAAAATCTTTACATTATAGGTGACCTATGTCTAAAAGATTACTTGCAATGGAAAGATATAAATCTGCTATTAAGTTACCAAAGAATTTAGAGATTAAAGGTTATTAATCTCAATAGATAAGGCTTTTCTTCTGTTTTTTCCTTTAACTGAATATTGGTAATTCCAATTTTTCTTAGAGCATTCAATAAAGTTGATTCACCATCTGAAAAGCCAGCAGATTTTGAGCGCCTAAAAACAAATAATTGGGTAACAAGATTGGAGCCCTGAAGAGTTTTCGAATAAGAGCCCTCTGACAAAGGTAAGCTCTTCATGAGATCAGAAATATACTGTTCAAATTGTTCTAGGGTCTTTGACCTAAATACTAGCCCAGAATGCCCACGTTCCTTGTGGATGCTTTTTCCCTCTACATTTGAAATATAAATCGCTGGTTGTATATCGAAAATATAAACTGGAGGGCAATTTTTAAGAGATAGTCGAATGACTAATGCTCCGCGAGTTGCTGTTTTATTTGAATTTGCATAACACCAATTTTTATAAGCTTGCTTTTCTCCATCTGAAATATCTTCATTTTCTAAAGTTTCTGAATTGACGGAAAAGGCCATTAGAGTGGGTTTATCGTTGTAATTAAAGTCTTCTTCAAAAGTATAATAGTGTACTGCATTGACAATACTGGGATTTAACAAGCGTGCTTTTACGCAAGCATTCCAAAGGTCCATAATTCTTCCTTGTTCTGGAGCTTCAAATTCTGTGGCATTATCTTTATTAGTGGTCGGATTAATTGTGGCATTAAGAACATCCTTGGAGCTATCAGGTTCCCCTGTACCAACTGTATTGGTTTCTTTTATATTTTTCTTCCTTTGTGACCGAGTAATGGTTCTTTCATGTTTTGTTTTACTTTTTTTCGCGATGGGTCCTGAACCTAACCATTCAAATTCATGATCTAAAATAACCGTTTGTGACAATGGTCTGCGCCCTCCTTGATCTTCAGATACATTAATCTGACCAGAGCCTAGTTGTAGCTCAGGAGGCTTAGGTGCGTTGTGGTCTATAGGTTTCTTAACTTGGTGAACTTCCTTTGTGACACTTCTGATGAGGGTTTGATCTGGTAAATCTATTCCAAGAATTCTTAGACCTAAAAAAGCATTGGTACCAGAAATATTGAAACCTGAAACTCGAATCTTTCTCGTTTCCTCGTGCCATGGCATTACTTTAGGGTATATATGATTTTTTTTATCAAAATCATCATGTTTTGCAATACTGCTAAATAATATCCTTACAGCATTTTGGGTATATTCACTGTATTGATAATAGGCAATAAATACATGGTCATTTAATGTAAGGCCATCACCTATAAGAACAGTCCATGTGCCTTCCTCTCCTGGATGAGGAGTGTAGAGCCGTTCATGCCGTTCGGCCTCATCGTATGTTGTCAGAATTCTAGGAAGTTCAGTAGATAGACCATACCCTCTAACCAGAAACTCAAAACAAGGTACGAGAAGTTCCTTATATTCCTGATCCGTTAAGGAGAAAGAAATACAATTCTCACGTTTGCTTGGCTTAATATAAAATTCATTTATGTTTGAGAGGAAATGATCTATTTCCCCAGTCTTTTCGTCTCGCTTATATGTTTGAACATAGGTATGTTTAAAATCCGTATGGTCAATATCAAACTCCCGTATTTCTAAGGGAAGATAATCAACCAATCGTTCATGATGCCAAACTGTGCCAATAGGCCAAGACACCAAATCTGTTATATTGGCATCAATAAAAATAAAATTATCTGTGGGTGTGTAATCTTCCAGAAGTTCCCTAAAAGCCACATGAACTTTAGGTTGGGTATTTCTACGTTCAGCTTTTGCTAACGCCCCATACCACCACACCATTAAGAACTTTTCAGCATTGGATTCAAGAACTTTGAATGCGGGTGATTTTTTTTTATCTAAAGAGTTATCAGTATTTTCTTCATTAGAATGATTGTTCATGATCAACCTCTCTATTGGTAATATTATCGACTAGTCAATTCTTCTTATAAGTTCAGTTCGGCTGTAGGGATATATTGCCCATCTACCCAATCGTAAAGCTGGATATCGCAAATACCATTCAAGCGATGTCCCAAGACCATTGCAAAAACTGAGGGTGCTTTAATAAAGAGGTGTAATTTAGATAACTTATTTTCAGATTTGAATGAAACTAAAGCGGATTTTGCCTCTCTCACAGCAAGATTTAGAGTTTCCATATTATCAATCACATAAGAGCTTTCTAAATTCAGTCTAGGTAAGCTCTTTACTTCATCCATTGTAGAGTCAATGTCTTTACCTATAGTTGTAGGAAATCCGATAGTAACTATGGCTTCAGTTTCACCCTGTAGCTCAACAGGGTCGATTTTATTAAAAAATTGTCCCTCTTTCTGTTTATGGTCATCAGTGCGATAAGCGAGGCCATTATGTTCTATTTCAAGTAGGAAGTTACGTGTGGCACTAAAAACATAGCCAAGCATACATGCGTTGGACATTCTTTGTTTGCCATCTATAAGGAGGGTTCTACGGTCACCACTGCTATGAATAAAAGTAAGCGTCCGCTGAACCCCATGCCTATTTTTTAATTTGAGTTGGATTTCCAGCGATGTGGCAGTAATTCTTCTATTTGGGTCGCTTTATGCGTCGGCAGCCTTTTCAGCACA
>NZ_JBPKBJ010000011.1:0-61268 GCF_051390655.1 Acinetobacter sp. P1(2025) | reverse complement strand
GGAGTTGTAATTTTTCAAAAAAGATTGAAAACCATTTTAAAGCTTTCGACTTAACCTTTTTTTACATCAATAATGGCTTCATTTAATGTCAGCATACTTTTTGAAACACCACCAAACATTTTACATGTGACTTGTTCCACTTTAGGTATTTGTTTAAGATGAGATGTAACTCATTGAAATGTGTCATCATATTCGTCGTTAGAAAACAAGTATTATGCCATTATTTCAATGAGTTATCTTTTTTTGTCGTGTACAAAGGACTTACATATAGTTTCTAACTTTAAATGATAAAAAACAAGGCGCTTAGGCGCCTTGTTCATGATTGAGGATGTTCATTACTTGGTCAGAATAATAAAATTTCTCTAAATGAATACGTGCGCGTTGTCTTAAATAACCAGTGTCAATCAAACGCTTTAACACTGGCGTTAATAAAAGACTTAATTCATTTTGAATCAAACTCTCATTAATATTGAGATCTCGAAGGAGTTGATCAAACGTACGCTCCTGATTGCGTGCATACCATGCGTAAACACCATCATGTACTTGTTGTTTCATATAGGGTGTCTGACGAAGATGATCCCAGATCTCATGTCCCATACCAACAGTTTGCGTTAGATCTTGAACTTCAACATAATTTTTTAACACGGAAACGGGCATAACTTTAATTTTGTGCCAAATATTAGCTTGGAAATGATATAGCTTTTCATCATTAAAATGCTGATTGAGCACACGCTCACTCATTTGGCTAATTTTAAGAATATTCTTCTGTAAATAATGGCCGACTGTGTCATTTAGATTAGAGTCCGTCACAGTCTCTAATACAGATTTCCCCATTTTCATGAAATGACCAACACCTGGGACACGTTTAGACATCACTGAATTATCCAAATAATCTTGAATAGAGTGTTGAATAAGTTGAGTAATCAGAGCAGAAAATGCAGGATTATTTACAATCGTTTTAATTAAGCGTTGGCGATGTCCACTTTTACTTGCAACGTATTGAGCAATCGTATCGATCGTTAAAACAGGAATAATTTCTTCGATGGTTGTTTCATCATTTAAAGGATGAATAAGTGCAAATCGAATGTGCTCGGCAATTTGTTCAACTAAAAATGAACTAGCAGGTGTATTTAAGATCTGTTTTTCAATTAAGGTATAAATTTGTTCAAAAGACCAAATATGTTGTAGTTGTTGTAAACGTATCCAATGATAGAACTGCGAGAACTCTTGTTGAATTGTTTCTGATTGCGAAAACTGTTGATCTAAAAAGTCCAGTTGAGCATCAATCAGTTGTTCTATCATTGGGTGTTTAAGCATAAAGACTCTAAATAAATGATTAAGGAGTAGGTGCAGTCACCGACTTTTGGGCTTGGGTTTTACTCAAGAACGGTAGATATTGTTGAACGACGAGCTGATCTGCTTCTAAGATCGGCATATGACCGACATTATCCAAGATGACAGGTGCTTGAGCGTTTTTCAAAAGTGATTTTAACTCAGGTGCGACTTCAACATTGATAATTTTATCTTGCTTGCCCCATAAAATCAGTGTTGGTGCATCAATTGATTTAGCAAGTAAGGCAAATGAGTCTGGTGTAAACAATTTATTGAGTGCAATGATTTGGTCAACCATTTTCTGAGTTTGTTCTATTTGTCCAATCATCATCTTTTCTTGTGCTTGAGCAATTTCTTTAGGAATAAACGGAGGGTTATGCATTGCTTGCTGCATTAAGAAATTAAAGTCGCCTTTTTTACTGACGATCATACTTCTGATTTGATTTGGGTCTTTCAAGTAAGGTGTATTTCCAGCTTTGTAGACACCAGCCGCATCAACTAAAAATAAACTCTTGGTTTCAAATGGATATTGACCCGCATAAAGCATCGCAATAGAGCCACCTAGAGAGTGTCCTGCAATATGAGCAGGTCCTGTTAAGTTTGCAGCCTCAATAAAACGGCGTAATTTTTCTGTGACATTAGGTACAGAATAATCAAATTCTTTCGGAACTTGGGTTTCGCCACTAGCAGGTAAATCAGGAATGATCACATGATAGTTGCCTGTTAATGCATTCGCGACACGATTCCAGTTATCACGACTACCAGCCAAGCCATGAATAAGTACAACAATCGGTTTACCGACTTGACCACCTTCACTATAAGACCATGTAATGTCACCAACTTTAAGCGTTTTACTTTGTAACCCAGCCCAAGCACGTTCCTGTTGTAATACATTTTGGAAACTCATTTCGATTTCAGCGGCTTGAGTCATCGTTGTTGTCATGGTTGCAGCAAGACCGCAACTGAAAGCGATAGCCGTCAGTTTTTTTCGGATTGGTGTGGAAAAGCTTCTATTCATCATGATTTTTCTGTCCTTGATTTATTTTTAAACCTTTCGATTATTGTTGAAGTTTCAAACATAGTCATTTGCATATTCAACAGATGTCTGTAAATTATTGCCAATGAAATGATTATTTTTTCCTTATTTTTCTTGATAAATCGATCACCAAATGTTTGAGAGTTTTTATTTTTGTCAGTGACAATCTATCGTCCTCACATTAAACTATTTTTTCATGTCAATCATAGATGGATTTAAGCATGCTCACCGCTCATGAAGCTCTAGAACGTTTAAAAGCTGGTAATGCTCGTTTTGTGAAAGGGGAAGCCGCCCTACAGAAGCAACTCACTCACCAAGAACGTGCTGAAATGGCAAGTGAACAAAACCCTTTTGCTATTGTTTTAGGATGTTCCGATTCTCGAGTGCCAGCGGAGATGGTTTTTGATCAAGGCTTAGGTGATTTATTCGTTATTCGTGTAGCAGGAAATATTGTTGCACCTTCTCAAGTAGGTAGCGTTGAATTTGCTGCTGAACGTTATGATTGTGCTGTTGTTGTGGTATTAGGTCATAGCCACTGTGGCGCAATTCAAGCAACGATCGATACTTTAAAGCATCCTGATCAAGCACCTTCTTCGAACTTAATGTCGATCGTAAACCGTGTACGCCCATCTGTTGAAATCTTAATGCAAACAGAATTGAAAGATGATTTGAAAAAGTTATCGGCACATGCTGTACGCTCTAATGTATTTGCTTCAGTAAATCAGTTGCGTCATGGTTCCGCTGTACTTGAAAGCTTAATCGAAAAAGGCAAAATGATCGTGGTTGGAGCTGAATACTCACTTGAGACAGGTGAAGTTACTTTTTTTGATTTCTAAATAAAGTTATAGATTGTTAAATTATAAAAGGTGCCTACAAGGCACCTTTTATATATGGATAAGCTAAATTTAACATGATCGGCTGCGCCTTAGCATTTGGATGAATTTGATCTTTTTGAATAAGATTTTTATTACCTGCTACACCCTCCAAAAAGAAAGGTAAAAGCTTAACTTTGTATTGCTGACTTACAACTTTATAATTTTTTTCAAACGCTGTGCTATACGCCGTTCCATAATTTGGTGGTATCTTCATACCAAACAGTAAAACTGTTGCCTTTTGTCTTTGACTGAGTTGTACCAACTGAGCAAGATTACGTTGGATCATTTGAGGTGGTTGTCCTCGAAGTCCATCATTACCACCTAGCTCAATCACCACAATTTCAGGCTTATAGGTTTGTAATAGCTTAGGCATTCTTGCAAGTGCACCGCTTGTTGTTTCACCGCTTACACTTGCATTGACCACTTTGTGTTTTTTCGGATACTGTTGGTCAAGCCGTTGTTGTAATAAGTTAACCCAGCCTTGTTTGACATCTATTCCATAGCCTGCACTAAGACTATCTCCCACAATCAATATGGTCTTAGCTGAAACGATTGTCGGGAATACACATATTGCAAGTGCTCCCAGTGTTTTAGAAACGAACAAGATAACTTTAGATATTTGCATAGCACTTAAAATTTGTTCTAAAGGATACGTGACATCATGCCACAACCGATTATTTCTGCTCGAAAAGTTACACAAACCATTCAAATTAATCAGCAAAATTTAACGATTTTAAAAGAAATTGATTTGGAGATTTATCAGGGAGAGCAGATTGCAATTACGGGACGTTCAGGTTCAGGAAAGTCAACATTATTGGGGATTTTAGCGACTTTGGATCGTCCTAGTAGTGGTGAATTGACGGTTTGTGGTCAAGATGTACATCAGCTAACAGAGGAACAGCGAGCACAAGTTCGTTTAGAAAATATTGGGTTTGTATTTCAGTCATTTCAACTTCTTCCTCAGTTGAGTGCTTTAGAAAATGTCATGCTGCCGATGCGTTTACAGCCAGACTTCCAATTTAAAAATGCTGAGAAAAAAGCGTTGGCATGGTTAGAGCGTGTTGGTTTGATTCGACAGGCTCATCAAACACCCAAAGTTTTATCTGGTGGTGAGCAACAGCGTGTCGCTATTGCACGTGCCTTGATTGCTGAACCTAAATTAATTTTTGCAGATGAACCCACAGGTAATTTAGATGGGCAAACTGCAGAAGAGATTGAACAATTACTTTTTGATTTAAACAAAGAGTTGGGAACAACATTGGTTCTAGTCACGCATGATCAAAACTTAGCTGAACTTTGTCAACGTCATGTCAAACTTATCGATGGTCAGATTCAGGAGATTGTTCGATCAGAGGGGGCAATATGAGTTCTATTTTAAAGCCCTTACTGATACAAAGTTTTCGAACGGGTGGTTTGTATTTACTGATTATTGCACTTTCATTGGCGATCAGTGCGACAACGGCTTTGAAGTTTAGCAACACTCAAGTACAAAATGCTGTGACCTTACAAGCAGCTGAAATGCTTGGAGCTGATCTGGTGTTGTCGGATAGTCATCCGATTCAGTCCAGTTGGATAGAGCAAGCGAATAAGCTGAACTTGAAGCATTCTCCAGTCACTGTATTTGGTTCTATGGCACATACCCAAAATCAATTTGTCATGGTCAATGTCAAAGCGGTCAATGATCAATTTCCTCTACGAGGCAAGTTAGAAATTGAACCCCAAGCCAAATCAATACAACCAAATCAAGTCTGGTTAAGCCCACGGGCAGTTGATTTACTCAAGGTTAAATTAGGTGAACAAGTTGCAATTGCAGATGGAACATTTACTTTCACAGGCGTGATTGAACATGATTCAAATCAAGAATTAGGTTTCTCTGGATTTTCACCAACAGTTATTATTCATCAGGCGGATATTGCGAAGACAAATGCCATACAAGTAGGGAGTCGGATTGAATATCGTTTATTGATGGCGGGTCAGCTAGAACAAGTAAATGCATTCAAAACGATTTATAAGCAGCAAACGCATCAAGAGGATGAAACCTCTCCGAATGCAAATTCATCTGTAGAAAATTCAGAGCAAACTTCACTTCGATTGCGTGATGCTAGTCAGTCCAATACACGATTAATGAAACCAATCGAGAATTTGGATACATTCCTACAGCTCGCCAATTTACTTACTATTTTGCTTTGTGGGATTGCGATTGCTTTAACTAGTCAACGTTATGTACAACAAAACCAAGATCATATTGCTTTGATGCGGTGTTTGGGTTCAAGTAAGAAACAGATATTGATTGCTTATTTAGGCTTGTTAGCCTTGGTAAGTGCTATTTCCATCGTATTAGGAAGCCTGATTGGCATCGCATTAGGCTATGGATTATTGCAATTGATGTTGCAGCTCATTCCGCAACTACAAGTTAGTTTTGCTGTATTTGATATCCTTATGGCATTACCGATTGCTATATTCACCAGTGTAATGGTTTTGATTGGTTTTATACTGCCGAGTATTTGGGAGTTATTAAATACGCCACCAATACGCGTAATTCGTCAACAAGAACGTTCACGCAAATCCTATGTAGCCATGTTTGCTATCGGCACGATCAGTTTAATGATTTTTAGTTTAGTTCTTAGTGATAATTTACAACTTAGCCTAATGGTTCTCGCTGCCATTCTTATGCTATGTGGAATCTTATATGCTGGTATTTGGTTGCTTCTCAAATTGATCAAACAATTAAAGCACCCATTATCTGCCTATGTTCGGATACCGCATCAAACTGCATTGCAAATTACGGCACTTGCACTGGGATTAAGTTTAATTACGGTACTTAGTGTATTGAGAACAGACTTACTTGAGCGCTGGCAGCAACAACTTCCAGAGGGAACACCTAATCAATTTGTGTATGGTCTGCCCCCATTTGACATGCCATTGTTGAAACAATCGTTGGAACAGAATCATTGGAGTTCAACGCCGTTGTATCCAAATATTCGAGGTCGATTGATTTCAAAAAATGGTGAAGCTTTCTCTCCAGAATTGATCAAAGAAAATAACTCATTACGTCGTGAATTAAATCTTACGCAGTCCTCTGAGTACCCTAAAGATAATGTGATTACTCAAGGACGTTCAGCATTTACTCAAACTGGGCAAGTTTCTGTTGAAGAAAAATTGGCAAGTGAACTTGGAATCAAAATTGGCGATCAACTGAGCTTTAGTCTGCCTGAAGGAAGCTTGAATGCAACGGTGATTAATTTACGCTCCGTTGAATGGGAAAGTTTTAGCCCCAATTTCTTTTTCATTTTTTCACCTAAAACGATGGATGAAAATGCAGGAAGTTATTTAGGTAGTTTCTATGTTCCGCCAACTGATCAGGCAAAAATGGTTGAGTTGATTCAGCAATTTTCAAATACTGTTTTTATTGATGTTGGACGTGTTCTAGATGAAGTGAAACGTTTGATGACTGTGTTGGTTCAGATCGTGACAGTACTTGCAATGTTGGTTGGTTTGTCAGGTATCTTAGTCTTGATTGCGTGCTTAAATGTCTTGATGGATGAACGTCGTCGAGAAGTGGCATTGTTAAGATCATTTGGGATCGCTAAGAATCGATTAAAACGCATGTTGAGTTTAGAAATCGGTTTTATTGGATTAGTCTCAGGTGTTGTGGCGTGTCTTTTTGCTGAGGTGATCAGTGCTATCGCTAGCTACAAAATGCAAATGGCTATTCAATGGCATCCAGAAATCTGGATTATTCTTCCTTTGACAATGATGGTGGTATGTACATTGATAGGTCGTTATCGCTTAAGCTATCTCTGTGATATACCACCTTTGCAAAGTTTAAGAGAAATTAATCAGTCTTAAAAACTGATCTGATTTTGGTGCAGAATCTCAGTCCACAAAGGAGTGAGTTCTGTGCTGAGTCGGGTGCAATACCAATAAAAGATACTTAAAGTAGAGACTGCAACAAGCAGTGCTATAAATTGGAATAGACCTGTTCGTTGTGTTTTTTGAGACAGGTACCATAAGCCCGCCAACAAACCACCCATCAGCATGCCACCGATATGTGCGGCATTGTTGATGCCAGATACGGTGAAACCAAACACAAGGTTAATTGCCATAATCATGAGTAATGATTTTTTATCTAGAATAAAACGTTGATTTGCGAGTTGAGGCAATAATGAGATTATGGTCAATGCTGCACCGAGTCCCATAACCGCACCTGATGCGCCTGCGCTAATACGCGGCAATAATGCAGCATCAAAGTTTTGTAGCAATTCATATGCATCTCGAATCGAGAGATAACTCGATAATACACTTCCCATTAAACCAGCAAGAAAATACATACCTATATAATAGGAACGACCAAATAGTTGTTCAGCTACACTGCCAAAAATATAAAGCGCCCACATATTTAGCATCAGATGGATGAGTCCAAAATGGAAAAACATGCTAGTGAATAGGCGCTCAGGCTGAGATAAGAATGTAAGTGGCGTAAAATCTGCACCCCAAGCAATTGCATCAAGAGGGGAAGGGTCGGTAATATTCACACCTGAAAGAATTTGCCAACCAAATAAACTGACATTGACGGCAATAAGTAATGCGGTAAACCACCATGTATGGATTCTCAACTTTTGATTGATTTGTGGTGGTGTCATGTCAGTCATATGTGTCTAAGCTAGTCATCAATATAAAAAACAGCTTAGCATGAATTCGTTGCCCTAGGAGTGATGCACTTTAATGAAAGCCTTTTTAGCACGTGCAGTAATGTTGATTATTGGAGTGATACTCCTCATCCAACTTTGGATCTTTGCAAGTTTAGTTTGGTGGAGAACCAATCCAGTTGAAACCACAATGTTTATGCGGTTGGACTATTGGTCTGATATGAAACCAATTCAGCAAGATTGGCGAGATTATGATGAGATTAGTGACAACTTTAAGCACGCGATTCTTGCAGCCGAAGATGCGAAGTTTGTCCATCATCATGGATTCGATTGGGCAGGTATCCAACATGCTTTAGAACGTAATAATGAGAAGGGTGAAGTGGTTGCAGGTGGATCAACGATTTCGCAACAATTGGCAAAAAACTTATTTTTATACAACCAACGTTCGTTTATTCGTAAAGGACAGGAAGCAGTTGCAACTTGGATGATGGAGCGGATGTGGTCAAAGCGCCGAATTTTAGAGGTATATATGAACTCTGTAGAATTTGGTGAAAATATTTATGGGGTTGAAGCTGCAACACAATATTATTATGGTAAAAGTTCAAAAAGCTTAACACGTGAACAGGCCGCATTTTTAGCAGCGTTGTTACCAAATCCTAAGTATTATCAAGATCATCGTAATGACCGTAAGTTGCAATATCGCAAACGTGTGATATTGAGATATATGAACGGAACACAGCTTCCAGAATAATCCGATCGATTAAAAAAGCTCAATATTTTTGGGCTTTTTTACCAAATTGACATAAATTTGCAGCATACTTAAATTATCAGTAGATGAATGCATAAATAACAAGGTTCAGTATGAATACGGCAGTGACGACAACAACGCCAATAGAATATAGTTACAACGATCGTTATATTAATCGCGAATTATCCATCCTCGATTTCCATTTACGTGTCTTGGAACAGGCTGTCGACCCACTTCATCCGTTATTGGAACGTATGAATTTCTTACTGATCTTTTCCCGCAATTTAGATGAGTTTTTTGAAATCCGTGTTGCAGGCATGATGGAGCAGTTAACTCTGGGCAATGAAAGTCGCACACCAGATGGCTTAACTCCAAAGCAAGTTTTAGATCAAATCTCTGTGACTGCTCATGCTGCAATTGAACGACAATATCGAATTCTAAACGAACAAATCTTACCTAAGTTGCGCGAAGAAGATATTTGTTTCCTGCGCCGTGGTGAGTTGACACCTGCACAGTCAGCATGGATTAAAAAGTATTTTCAAGAGCAAGTCGCTCCTGTGTTAACGCCAATTAGTCTTGATCCAGCGCATCCATTTCCTCGTTTAGTGAATAAAAGTCTAAACTTTATCGTGACCTTGGAAGGTAAAGATGCTTTTGGTCGTCAAATTGATCTAGCTGTCGTCCCTGCACCGCGCTCATTACCGCGTGTGGTTCGTTTACCTGATGAACTGACAGGTGGAAAAGAACATCATGTCATGCTATCTGCGATTATTCATGAGCATGTATCTGATTTATTCCCTGGTATGACAGCGACGGGTTGTTATCAGTTTCGTGTAACACGTAATGCCGATTTAGCTCTTAACGAAGATGTTGAAGACTTAGCGAAAGCCTTAAAAGGTGAGTTAAGTTCTCGTCGTTTTGGTCGTGCTGTACGTTTAGAAGTAACTCATAATTGTCCAAAACACATCTATGAATATTTGTTAGATGAATTTGATCTAAATGAAGAACAACTTTATCGTGTAGATGGGCCTGTAAATTTGGCGCGTTTGTTGTCTAATTTTAAACGTCCGCATTTACGATATGATTCCCACACACCAATTATTCCAAAAGCATTCAAGAAATCCGAAAGTGTGTTTTCTGCGATGCAAAAGCAAGATATTTTGCTGCATCATCCATTCGAATCTTTTGCACCTGTAATTCAATTATTACGTGAAGCAGCACGTGATCCACAAGTGCTTGCAATTAAGCAGACTTTATATCGAAGTGGTGCTGATTCTGAAATTGTTCAGGTACTTGCTGAAGCTGCACGTAATGGCAAAGAAGTCACAGCAGTAATTGAATTGCGGGCTCGTTTTGATGAAGAGTCAAACATCGAGGTTGCAAACGTTTTGCAAGAAGCAGGTGCGGTCGTTGTATACGGCATCGTAGGCTACAAAACACATGCCAAAATGATCTTAGTTGTGCGTCGTGAGAATAATAAACTAGTCCGTTATGTTCATTTGGGTACAGGTAATTATCATGCAACCAATGCCCGTATCTATACGGACTATGGTTTGATGACGACAGACAAAGATTTATGTGAAGACGTACATCGTATATTCCAAGAGTTAACTGGCATGGGCAAAATGGCGAAGCCGAAGAAGCTCTTGCATGCTCCATTTACTTTACATGCTCAATTGATTAACTATATTGATGATGAAATTACTAATGCAAAAGCAGGTAAGCCAGCTCAAATCATTGTCAAAGTAAATGCTATAACTGAAGTTCAATTGATCAATAAATTGTATGAGGCATCTCAAGCAGGTGTTCAGATTGATTTAATTATTCGTTCGATTTGCTGTTTACGTCCTGGTTTACCGAACTTGTCAGAAAATATTCGTGTCCGTTCGATCGTTGGGCGTTTCTTAGAACATACCCGTGTTTATTACTTTAGCAATAATGGAAATCCACGTATTTATTGTTCGAGTGCAGACTGGATGGATCGTAATTTATTCAACCGTGTTGAAGCTTGTTTCCCAATTGAAGACCCTGCATTGAAAAAACGTATTTATCAACAAGGTCTGCTTAACTATCTGAAAGATAATCAGCAAGCATGGTTATTGCAAGGTGATGGTGTTTGGGAGCGCGCTAAACCTGCGGAAGGTGAGGAGCTACATAATGCTCAGCACACCTTGTTAGACTTGATTAAATAAGCACTAAAAAACCGATCTTCAATAGATCGGTTTTTTAATTCTGCCTTGATCAGTGCTTAATATGATTTTATTTCTAAAACCAATTGGTTAATGAGATCAGCTGCTTCAAGTTCACGAATTTGTGCAACATTACTACCTGCCCAAAATGCATTGTAGCCAAATTCTTGTTGTTTGTTGGCAATAGCCATCAGTTGTTTGGTTAGATCATAAGTGTATGGGTAAGCTGGAACTTTTGGTCGCTGTGGTGAGTCAATTTCTGTATGCCATGTGCCCAATAAGCCACGTGCAGGGCGACCAGATAAACTCGCACTGATCTGGGTGATTTTTTGACTAAACAATGCTTTTCGATAAGCCGCATTTGCACTTGAACTTTTACATTGAACAAATGCGGTTCCAAGTTGAACAGCTACAGCTCCCGCTTTCATCATCTGTTTAGCTTGATCGCCATTCATAATACCACCTGCAGCAATCACAGGTATTTTGCAATGTTTTGAAATTAAGCTCACCAAATCAAAAGTTTTAATAGCTGCATCAAATTCTTGATTAAAAATACCGCGATGTCCTCCAGCTTCTATACCTTGAGCGATGATCAAATCTATACCAGCAGCTTCAATGGCTTGGGCTTCAATTAAATTTGTTGCAGAAACCATGGTGATAATTCCTGCTTGTTTTAGTGCAGAAATTTGATGAGCTTTGGGAATGCCGAAATGGAAACTGACAGCTTTGGGTTGGGTTTGTAAAACAATATCCAAATAATCATCGCTGTCTAAAAAGCTAGGATATATACAATTCAGTTGTCGGGGTGGTTGTGCATCAAATTTCTCAAAATGAGGGCGTAGGTAGTTGATCCATTGTTGTGCTACATCTTGATCAAGCTGTTCAGATTGATGACAAAAGAAGTTCACCTGAAAAGGTTTATCAGTTAATGATTGAGTTTTAATAATCTGTTCTTTAGCTGCTTCAGGTGTGTTTGCACCCAACCCAAGAGCACCAAGAGCGCCTTGGTTAGATACCTCCGCTGCAAGTTCAGGTGTGGAAACACCAGCCATCGGTGAAATAAAAATGGGATGTTTAATTTCTAATAATTCTAAAATAGTCATATTCTATACCTACATCATTTTTATTCAACATAGCTTAAATGCTTAAAAAATGGCAAATAATACTGTTAAGCCTAAATCCATGATGAATCCTCCATTTCTCTGATCAAAATATTTTGATTAACAGAGTGAAAGAGTGCTTTTTTAAGGGTGTGTGTAACACGCTCTTGCTGAAAATCAGCAAAAGAAAAATGATTAAGCATAGATAAACTCACATTCTCAATAATTGATTAAATAAATGAATACATTGAGAACTTAGAGGGCGGGGCTCGACCTTGAGGGATGAGAAATAGACGTTGTAGTGAAAAGAAGAAACCAATAAATACTTGATACAAATGCAAGTATCGGACTTGTACACGCACGAATACTTCTTTAATCCCAAGTGTGGGTGGTGCAACTAAGTGTCCATAAAAGAAACAAAAAGGACATTGGTGATTAAGATCGTGATGGTGCTGCTCAGAATGAGAATCTGCTTGAGGCTGATCTAGATGCAAACTGTGGTGATCAGTATGTAAAACTTGTTCCGAATGTAGATGTAATTTTTGTTTTATTTGGGTAGACAGAAGCAAAACAGTCTCGCATGCAGGGGAAATTTGATATTCCTCTGGCAATAAAGGCTGTAAAAAAACAGCGATCTGTAATGCAATTGTTGCAAAAGCCAACAATATCCCAAGTCGATGTATCAAGACACTTCTCTACATTGGACATTTCAAACCAGAAAGTTAGTCTTTGGTTAATTCAGACCATCAAACTAGGCTTTGTGTTATATGTCATCATACACCTAATTTTGAAAAAAATCTTAATGATGCTTGGGATATATTATTAATTTGTAGTTTGATTGATTGGTCAAAATAAAATGGTTATCTTACAAGGGTTGCAGATTAAATAATGAGCCTACCCAACTTGAAAATGCCATTGCGATCACGCCCCAAATCACTATTCTTAGGCTTCCTTTAAGCATCGATGTGCGTGCAAAATAACTAGATAAAGCACCTAGAACTGCCAAAGACAGAACACCCGTAATTAAAACAGTTTTTGATACCCATTCATTTGAACTTAATAAAATAGCGAGCATGGGGAGTGCTGCACCACATGAAAATGATGCGGCGGAAGATAATGCTGCTTGAATGGGATTTGCTGCTGTATTTTCGTGAATTCCAATTTCATCGCGAGCATGTGCGCCAAGTGCATCATGTGCAGTTAATTGAGTTGCAACCTCATGTGCAAGTTCAGGATTTAAACCCCGTGAGATATAGATTTCAGTCAGTTCTTTTAATTCAGCATGAGGGTTTTTCTCAAGTTCTTTAGCTTCTCTTCGAAGATCAGATGTTTCTATATCTTCTTGTGACTTAACCGAAATATATTCTCCTGCAGCCATAGATGTAGCACCTGAGATTAATCCTGCGATACAGGTAATCAATAAAGTATGAGAACTAACACCGCTTGCAGCCACCCCCATAACTAAACTCGTGACGGAGATGATTCCATCATTCGCCCCAAGAACTGCGGCACGGAGCCACCCTGAACGTTGCATAACATGAAGTTCTGAATGATGTGAATGTGACATAGGCTTACTCTTAATTAATCAATATTGTTCAAAATATTAAAGTCATTTATCTGTGATTATTGCTAAATTTTTCAATGATTCATCAACTTATCATACTTATAAAATAACTTATTTTAACGATACCGTGATGATCTCTTGGTTATAATATGTGAATAATTTGACATTTTAATGCTTTGATTCTTCTTCGAAGTTTTCGTTGTGAACCATAATTATTTGAAAATAAACCTTCATACACACATTATTTAACTTTAGTGTAAGAAGGCTATTGTGCTGGTTTATGATAATGCTTGGAAAGCTTGAATTGCACGTTCTCTACTGGTTTTTAAGTCAACAATTGGATGGGGATAATCTAATTTCAATGCGGTATTTTGGGCATAAGGCTCATGAATCCGTTTAGCATCTAGTTGAGTCAGTTCTGGGACCCAACGTCGAATATACACGCCATTTTCATCAAACTTTTGGGATTGGCTAATTGGATTAAAAATTCTGAAATAGGGAGCAGCATCAGTTCCTGTCGATGCACACCATTGCCAACCGCCATTATTTGCAGCTAGATCGCCATCAATCAGGTTTTGCATGAACCATTGTTCACCTTTACGCCAATCAATTAATAGATTTTTAGTTAGGAACATGGCACAAATCATGCGAACTCGGTTGTGCATCCAACCTGTAGAAAGAAGTTGACGCATACCCGCATCAACAATTGGAATACCTGTTTGTCCTCGTTTCCATTTTTCAAAACCTTCGCTATCATCACGCCATTGAACATTCTGTGTTGCAGCTTTAAAAGGCAAGTGCTTAGAAACTTGTGGAAAATCGAATAATATATGTTGATAAAATTCACGCCATAATAATTCATTTAACCACGTTTGTTGTCCTTCGGACTGGATAACAAAATCACCTTGTTGATGTCTAAATGCTGCTTGAATGCACTGACGAATTGAAATAATTCCAATATTTAAATAAGCAGAAAGTTGACTAGTTCCTTTAACCGAAGGGTAGTCCCGTAAAGCGTTATATTGAATAATTCGTTTTTCAACAAACTGATTCAGTAGGTTTCTCGCATGTTTTTCACCCACTCGCCATTCACTCGCATTTTTGTCTTTAATTTTGTCAGCATAGTGATTTTTGATGTGCTGTAAATCTGTTTGGTGTAGCTGACAAAAATCAAACTCTATGGGTGCTTGGGTTTCTGGGATTGGATAACACTGAGGTAAACCGAGTTCTAAGCGTTGATAGCAACTTTTTTTGAAAGCACCAAAAACTTGATAGGGTAGATTCGATTGAGTTCGAATACTTGCAACTGGAAACAGCGTTCGATCTTGAAACAGTATCAGTTCTTTTTTTTGACGATTTAAACTTTGTTGTACTTCATTATCGCGTTTGAGTTCATTGAAGCCAAATTCAATATTGGTATACACATTTTCAAATGGTAATTTTTCTGCGAGATCAACAAAAAACTCCGCAATGTCATCCCAAAGAGGCACAGTAAATATGAGTAAAGGGATCTGTAGTTTGGAAAGTTCTGTTTTTAGCTCTAAAAGTTGGCGCAAATAAAAATCAATTTTAATATCCGCATCGTCATGACGTTGCCATTGTTCAGGTGACAGAATACAAATCGCTATACATGGACCATTCTGACGGGCATGCCATAAAGCTGCCTGATCACGGACGCGGAGGTCTTGGCGGAACCAGATTAATTGATAAGTATTTGACATAGCAATTCTATAAAGTTCTTTAAAAATTATTATTTATATTTTATAGGTGCTTATGTGAAGAAAAAGCAAAGCCGAGGCTTTGCTTTTTGAGATGTTCTAATTCACAGAGGAATTAGTGGTGGTGACCACCTACACCGTGTACGTGACCGTGATCTAACTCTTCTTGAGTCGCATCACGAATTTCAACGATTTCAACTTCGAAAGTAAGATCTTGACCAGCTAATGGGAAGTTTGCATCAACGATAACGTTGTCACCTTCAACAGCTTTAACAGTTACGATTTGAACGCCATCATCAGTTTGAGCTTGGAACTGCATGCCCGCTTGGATGTTATCCACGCCTTGGAACATTTGAGCTGGAACTTCTTGAACTAGATCAGGGTTATATTCACCGTAGCCTTCAGCAGCAGGTACGTTTACAGTGAATTTTTCACCAACAGTTTTACCTGTAAGAGCATTTTCTAGACCAGGGATGATGTTGCCTGCGCCGTGCAAATATGCAAGTGGTTCACCTTGAGATTGATCAAGTGTTTCACCCTCAGTGTTTGTTAAAGTGTAGTGGAATGAAACCACGTGGTTATTTGCAATAGCAGTCATGTTGTTTGATCCATTCAATCAATTTAGATGTATATCATAAAGTGAAAAATAGATTTTGTTGACTATTTTCCACTTTTTGAAACTATTTCGTTATAAATGGGAACGAAATTTAAGATTTCAACTCAATAAAGCTTAATTTTTGGACGTACACGACGAGTTAGAAAATCTTTCATCGTCAGCATGCCTGCTTGTGTGTAGCCGTGAATGTTGGCTTGATGTAGTCGATAAAGGGAAACGTACATGGTTTTTGCAATAAACCCTTGTACGCTAACATCGCCGAGTAGTTCACCCACAGCCTGATTACGACTTAACGAAACCAATGAACCTTTGTCATTAAAGCTGAACATCGGTTGTGGTGTGCTTGCAATACGCGCTGCCATAGCGTCAACTAAAAAAGTTGCTTGTTGACTAGCGACTTGAGCACGAGGTCCGAGTGGTGGTTGACGAGCATCTAGCTGACAGTTTGCACAATCACCAAAAGCGAATACATTTGGATCAGTCTGCGTTTGTAGTGTTGCATAAACCATCAAACGATTAATCTTGTCACGCTTAAAGTCATGAAGTGTTTCTAAGATTTTAGGTGCTTTAACCCCAGCAGCCCAAACGGTAATGTCTGAATGTAAAACTTCACCATTACTAAAATAAACGTTTGACTCATCTACTTTTTGAACTTTATGTTCAGTCAAAACATCAATACCCATTTTCTTGAGTTGCTTGGCGCTGTGTGCAGCCGTCTTCTCATTCAATGCGGGTAAGATGCGATCTGAGGCTTCGATTAAAGTGATCTTGACTTGTTTAGGGTCGATTTTTTTCAAGCCGTAACGATAAAAGTTTTTCGTTGTTTCAATCAATTCGGCAGCAAGTTCAACACCTGTAGCGCCAGCACCAACAATACCGATATTTAAAGCACGTTCAGTTGACTGATTTTGAGCTCCGATATAAAGGTGGAATAAATCTTGTTGGAATACATCTGCTTGTTGTCGGCTATCCAAGAAGTGACAATATTCACGTACACCTTCAGTTCCAAAGTCATTCGACACAGATCCCACGGCGAGAACTAAGGTGTCATAATTGAGATCTTGAATGACAGGGGTGTGTTCTTTAGAAAGCTGAGGAGGGGAAAGCGTGATTTGTTTTTGATCTTTATCAACTGCGACGAGGCTACCGAGTACAAACTCAAAGTGATGTTTTTCTGCATGTGCAAAATAATTGGTTTGTTCTTCGTGGGGGTTAAGCGAGCCAGCGGCAATTTCGTGTAGTAGAGGTTTCCAAATATGAGTGAGGTTTTGGTCGACTAGGGTAATTTTAGCTTTCTTTCGTCTGCCAAAACGTTCACCTAACTGTGTTGCAAGCTCTAAACCACCTGCGCCACCACCCACAATCACGATATGATGTAAGGTTTTGCTCATGATCAACCTAATTATTTTTGTGAAAGGATGGTCCGATTATGCCATCCTTTTCACTGGATTCTATGGTTAATCTTGAGAAAAATAGTCGAGTTTCTACCCTTGATTTAATGGGTAGAGTTTGGCACTCTGACTGTCATTTGTTGAAAAAAATGAAAATAAATTAGAAAACCAGATCATAATTTTTTGAAAAATATTAGCTTCTTCAATTTGTACATCATTTTCAATCTGGAGACTTCGGATCAATTGATTATTCTGATAAACCGAAACTGTCGCTAAGTTCATGACTTGCATCAGCGGCGCTGTCAGGTGCTGTTCATTCAATTCAATATTGATATGTGTATTGGTGCTTTGGAGCGGTTCAACTGTAGTGACCAATTGATTTGCGTCAACTAGGTGGATGCGCTGAGTCAAAAGATTAAATGTATTCAAATCAATAGGCATCGGTCGGTCATAAAGAGAAGTTGTCACAATAGTAGGTTGTTGTGTTTCTACTCTGAACATTTTTAGCGTTGAACGAATTACAGGAAGTTCTGCAATTAATCGGTGCTTAGGGATTACAACTTCATCCCGTGTATAAGTAAATGCAAGATTCATTAACTTGTGTGCGACTTCAGCACGTTTTACCGCGCTAGGTGTTCCCAAAACCACAACGATCAAACGGCGTTTCTCGACATCAGGATTGAATGTTGGACGCTCTGCTGTTAGTGCCAAATTATAACCAGCAGCTTTGGTATAACCTGTTTTGAGACCATCTGCGGTCGGATCCATTTTGAGTGCGAGGTTAGTTGCATGATGGAATCTTTGGTTATAACTGAAGCTAGGCATTTTTGAATAATATAAATATTCAGGCGTATCTTGAACGATGGCTTTGGCTAATAAACCTAAATCTGCTGCTGTCGAATAGTGATCAGGCATTGTAATTCCAGCAGGATTACTAAAATGTGTATCTTTCATCCCAAGAGCTTGTGCTTCTTGATTCATACGAGCAACAAATTGAGGGACGCTACCTGAGATTTTCTCGGCTAGTGTAACAGCTGCATCATTTGCAGACATGACAATGAGTCCTGCCAGTAGTTGGTCAACTGAAATTTTTTCGCCCGTTTTTAAATACATTTGGGACTCATCCCACATGATCGTATTTACAATAGGTGTAGCCGTTAGGATATCTTCTTTACGTAATTTTCCTGCCTCAATTTCTTTTAATGCGATATAAGCAACCATCATCTTAGTGAGTGAAGCAGGGGCACGTTGAACGTGGCTATTGTGCTCGGCAATAATTTGTCCAGACTGCGCATCGACAATAGACCATGCTTGTGCTTCGACCGTTTCAGGCGCTATTTTGAGTAAGCTTGCATGTGCAAGATTTACACACAATAGGCTAAAGAACGTAAAGAGGGAGAGGATGAATTTCACGAGTACACCTTGAGCAGCCGATCCATGGGCATGGAATGCGAAAAAAGCATCCTATGACTTTTTTAGTGGAGAATCCAGCCACTTTTGCTGACAATTACGACATCTACGCATGACTTTGTAAAAAAATGCTAAGCTGTGTGAAACCGTTCTTATTTTTATGATCTTAAATTATGTTGCACTATCAAATTGAGTTCGACGATTATCGCCAACATCTGATTCACGTCACCCTTCGTTTTCTGGCTAACCCTAATCAAGAATTATGGTTACCGACTTGGATTCCTGGTAGTTATTTAATTCGTGAGTTTTCTAAGCATATCGAATCGGTAAAAGCTTCTGACGAAGCTGGGCGCTTATTAAAAATTAAAAAAACAGAGAAAAATCGCTGGCGTTTGTTTAATACCGATCATGAGCTTATTACTGTTGAATATGATGTCTACGCATATGATTTATCCGTACGTGGTGCTTATGTTGATCAAACACGACTATACGTAAACCCAGCGTGTGTTTGTCTAGGTCTCCAAGATCAGGAACATGCGCCATGTGAAGTAGAACTATTTCTACCAAGCGAATTAAAGCATTTCCAACTGGCAACAGGACTAGTTTCAAAGAGTCTTGTTAAGGGGCGTTTTACTTTAAAAGCAGAGAGTTACGATCAGCTAATCGATAGTCCATTTGAGTTAGCCGAGCAAAGCCGTTTTAGCTTTGATGCAAATGGTATCCCACATGAGTTTGTGATTTCAGGCAAACACGCGACTAATTTAAATCGTCTTCAGGCAGATATTGAAAAAATATGCCGTACTGAAATAGATATGTTTGGTTCAGCACCTTTTAAAAACTATACCTTTATGACGATGGCAACAGGCAATAGTTATGGTGGTTTAGAGCACTGTAATAGCACAAGCTTAATTACACCTCGTGATGATTTGCCTAAAGCAAATGAACCAGAAGAACCATCAAAAGACTATCAGCGCTTTTTGGGTTTGTGTAGCCATGAGTATTTCCATTCATGGTTAGTTAAATTTATTCGTCCAGAGAATTTCGCAAATTACGATCTACACAAAGAGTCATACACCAGTTTGTTGTGGATCTTTGAAGGATTTACTTCGTATTACGATGATTTAATTTTGTTGCGTAGTGGCGTCATTTCACAAAAGTCTTATCTTGATTTATTAAAAGCTCAAATTGACCGTTATCTACAGAATCCTGGACGTTTTATTCAATCTGTTTCTGAGTCAAGTTTTGATGCATGGATTAAATTCTATCGTCAGGATGAAAACTCAAATAATGCAGGAACGAGTTACTACAACAAAGGTAGTCTAGTCGCATTGTGTTTAGATTTGGGTTTACGTTTACGTGGTTCAAATCTTGATGCACTTATGCGTCGTTTGTATGAAAACACTCAAAATGGCATACAAGTTAATGATCGCACGATTTTTGAGTTATGTAATGAATTGACTGGCGATAATTGGATTGAACAGATTAATCATTTGATCAATACCACTGATGAATTACCACTAGATCAACTTTTACCTGAGTTTGGTTTGAGCTATACGCTTAAAAATGACAAAGCATTACCATTCGGCTTAAAAGTTACTGACAAAGCTGAAGGTGTTGTTATTCAAAATGTTCGTCGAGAAAGTTCTGCAGCAAAAGCAGGCTTATCTGCAAATGATGTGATCATTGCAATCGATGGCTTAAAAGCTTCCGAAAAACTACTATCTAAGTATGCTAAACAGCCAGGGACATATAATGCATACGCATTTCGTAGAGATGAGTTATTGCAATTTGAACTCATAGCAGGGGAAAACACCTTAGCGACTGTTGAACTCAATATTGAAGATCAAAACAAACTGGATGCATGGCTAAAACTTTAGTCTTATCCAAGCTTTCAAAGAAACACCGCTCAAGATGACAGTCTTGAGCGGTGTTTGTTTTTGTTTCTATTAAATTATTGAAATAAATAATAATTTGTAAATTCATTTCAAATTCTAAAATAACGAAGAGTATATGTTTTGTAGTATTTCTTAAAGAAATGTCGTTATCACAGGATATGACATTGACTGGCTTAGTGTGAATCCTGATAATCTCATGTTTTATTTAAGCTAACCGGTTCGCAGGGCTAAATGCCTAAGCTCACAACTACTATTTCGTAGCGAAATGTCGTTATCACAGGATATTGCGTTGACTGAGATGCGATCAAGACTGATACTCTCAGGCCTAAATCAAGCAAACCGGTTCGCAGAGGCTGGGCCAAAAGCTCGCTTCTAAAAACTCAATTTAACACAAGGGGCTATATATGGCTGGTGGAAAGTCAAAAATCATTTATACACTGACTGATGAGGCGCCGTTATTGGCGACCTACTCGCTACTGCCGATCATTGAGACCTTTACTAAGCCAGCTGGCATAGAAATTGTCAAGAGTGACATTTCTGTTGCAGCGCGTGTGCTTGCAGAATTTTCGGACTACTTAAGTGATGAGCAGAAGGTGGCTAACAACCTTGCAGAGCTTGGTCGCCTTACTCAAGATCCAGATACGAATATCATCAAACTGCCGAATATCAGTGCGTCTGTTGCTCAATTGACAGCATGTATCAAAGAGTTACAGTCCAAAGGATATGCAATTCCTGATTATCCAGAAAACCCTACTACGGATGAAGAGAAAGAAATCAAGACTCGTTACGGTAAATGTCTTGGTTCTGCTGTAAACCCTGTATTGCGTGAAGGTAACTCAGATCGTCGTGCGCCTGCTGCTGTTAAAAACTATGCGAAGAAGCATCCACATTCGATGACTGAATGGAAACAGTGGTCTCAAACCCACGTATCACACATGGAAGAAGGTGACTTCTATCATGGTGAAAAATCAATGACGCTTGATCGTGCACGTAACGTGAAGATGGAATTGATTACTAAGCGTGGTGAAACGATTGTTCTGAAACCGAAAGTAGCACTTCAAGATGGCGAAGTAATTGATTCAATGTTCATGAGCAAAAAAGCATTGTGTGACTTCTATGAGAAGCAACTCGATGATTGCCGTGAAGCAGGTATTTTATTCTCGTTACACGTAAAAGCCACAATGATGAAAGTTTCACACCCGATCGTTTTTGGTCACTGTGTGAAAATTTACTACAAAGAAGCATTTGAGAAACACGGTAAGTTATTTGATCAGTTAGGTATTAACGTCAATAACGGTATGGCTGGTCTTTATGAAAAGATCGCTACTTTACCAACCTCACTTCGTGAAGAAATCATTGAAGATTTACATGCTTGCCAAGAACATCGCCCTGCATTAGCAATGGTTGACTCAGCAAAAGGCATCGACAACTTCCATTCACCAAACGATGTAATTGTAGATGCTTCAATGCCTGCAATGATTCGTGGTGGCGGTAAAATGTGGGGTGCAGATGGTAAACCTTACGATTGTAAAGCGGTAATGCCAGAATCGACCTTCGCACGTATCTACCAAGAAATGATCAATTTCTGTAAGTGGAATGGTAATTTTGATCCGAAAACGATGGGTACTGTACCTAACGTTGGTTTGATGGCTCAAAAAGCAGAAGAATACGGTTCACACGATAAAACATTTGAAATTCCTGAAGCTGGTATTGCGAACATTACAGATTTAGACACGGGTGAAGTACTGATGTCTCAAAATGTAGAAGAAGGCGATATCTGGCGTATGTGTCAGGTGAAAGATGCACCGATTCGCGATTGGGTAAAACTTGCAGTAAGTCGTGCGCGTAACTCTGGTATGCCTGCAATTTTCTGGCTTGACCCATATCGTCCACACGAAAATGAGTTGATCAAGAAAGTTGAGAAGTACTTAAAAGAGCATGACACTGAAGGTTTAGACATTCAGATCATGTCACAAGTACGTGCAATGCGTTATACGCTTGAACGTGTAGCTCGTGGTTTAGATACTATTTCTGTAACTGGTAACATTTTACGTGACTATTTAACTGACTTGTTCCCAATCATGGAGTTGGGTACTTCAGCGAAAATGTTATCTATCGTTCCGTTAATGGCGGGCGGTGGCATGTATGAAACAGGTGCAGGTGGTTCAGCGCCGAAGCATGTTCAACAGTTAGTTGAAGAAAACCACTTACGTTGGGATTCGCTAGGTGAATTCCTTGCGCTTGCAGTATCTTTAGAAGAGCTAGGTCTTAAAGAAGATAATCCACGTGCTAAATTACTAGCGAAAACACTTGATCAAGCTACGGGTAAACTGCTCGATAACGATAAGTCTCCATCACGTCGTACTGGTGAGCTAGATAACCGTGGTAGTCATTTCTATTTAGCAATGTATTGGGCTGAAGCACTTGCTGCTCAAGACGAAGATGCTGAGTTAAAAGCGAAGTTTGCTCCTCTTGCAAAAGCTTTAGTTGAAAATGAGCAAAAAATTCTTGCTGAATTGAGTGAAGTACAGGGTAAAGCAGCTGATATTGGTGGTTACTACGCTGTGGATCCAGTAAAAGTAAATGCAGTAATGCGTCCAAGTTCAACTTTTAATGCTACGCTTGAAACGATTTAAGTTTTAATGCAGAACTAACAAACCTGTTGGTAATGTAAAAATACCGATGCGAAAGCATCGGTTTTTTATTTGATAAATAAGATATTTTTAAATTTGACTGTTTATTAATAATCTATTTAAATTTAAATAAAACATAAATTTATAATTCATTTCTTTAAAATCTATGAATAAGAGAAGTTTAACTATTGGAATTCTTGTTACAGTAATTTGGATTGCAATTATTGTATTTATTTATCTTTTTACAGGCTTAGAACATCCGAAGTCTTTGAATGAGTTTGGAGATTTCTTAGCTGGTGTTTTTGCACCCGTTGCTTTCTTTTGGTTGATTTTAGGGTATATGCAGCAGGGCAAACAATTAGAACAAAATACCAAAGCTTTAGAGCAACAAGAAAGAGCGCTTCAACTTCAGATTGATGAGATGAGAGAAGGGATAAAACAGCAAGTTGAATTAGTGCAACTTCAAAGACAACAACTCGATGAACAGCATAAGATGCTCGAACCAAGATTTATTATTTCTCAATCTAAAGTAAATTCTCCCGTTTATGGCAGTAGCACAGATCCTAAGATAGATATTAACCATAATATAGTATTTCTTGTGATCAATTACACTCTAGAAAATTTGGGAGGAGATGCTTTTAATTTGAGAATAACACACCCGAAGAGTAAGGAGATTTTAAAAAAACTTAGTACCGTAAAAGCATCTACATCAGAGGAAATTAGATTTGAATTGGCACAATTTCAAATAGATCAATTAAATCAAAAAAAAGAATTGGAAGATTCATTAGATTTTTTTTATGAAAGTATAAATGGGCGTTCAGTAAAATATGAATTACTTATTCATGTATATCAAACCAACCATCCATTTTATGGTGTAAATCTCTTTTTGAAGAAAGCTGATTTATAGAAAATACAAACTATACAAATTTAAAAAGCCCACTTCCGTGGGCTTTAAAACATCTAAATTCTAACGACTATTTCGGCTACGTCCGCGTGGAGCTTTGGTATTTGGTCGTGTTGTGCCATTAGTCTTGCGACGTGGTTTCTCACTTTCATCCATTTGCCAAATACGCTTAGTACCAGACTTCTTCTTATTTGGGTCTTTTTTATCGCCTTCTTTCTTTTTCTGATGCATTGGTTTACCACCAGTGCCGCCTGGTTTTTTCACGTATGAGCGAGAACGATAAGGCTTATCTTCAGGAAGATCTTTAAAATCAGGATAAAGTAAAGGTTCGATCTCTTTTTGTTCACCAGGTTGTAAACCTAAACGTACAAGGTCGATGGCACCAATCTTAGTACGAATTAAACGTAATGTCGGAAAACCAACAGCAGCTGTCATACGACGAACTTGACGGTTACGACCTTCACAAATCTGAAGTTCAATCCAACTCGTTGGGATGTTGGCACGGAAGCGAACAGGTGGATCACGATCCCACAACCACTCAGGTTGATCAACCTTAATTGCTTTTGCAGGGAGTGTCATACCATCAGCAAGCTCAACACCTTTACGTAGCTGTTCTAGCGCTTCTTCTGTGACATCACCATCAACTTGTGCGAGATAAGTTTTAAATTTTTTATTGGTTGGATTGGTGATGTACTGGTTTAAACCGCCGTGATCAGTCAGGAACATGAGGCCTTCAGAATCGAGGTCAAGGCGACCCGCAAGACGTAAATCAGGATCGTGGATAAAATGTGACAGCGTTAAATGCGCCTCATCCTCACGAAACTGTGACAACACGTCAAAAGGTTTATTAAATACAACTATTTTCATATGAATATACTACTTTGGCTTTAAGTGGCACCATGACATAAAGCTTTTTATTTAAGAGAGAAATGTTTGTATTTCTCCTATAAATCTCAAAAACCTTGCTTATGGATTAAACTGTTTCATGTAATAACAACGAAAGTATGCCATAGAAGGCATACATTTACTCGCAAGATACACATGAGGGAGAACCTGTAAAATGGGTTATCAGAAGATCGTGGTTCCTGCTGACGGTGACAAAATCACAGTAAACGCAGACCTGTCACTGAATGTTCCAAATCATCCAATCATTCCTTTTATAGAAGGTGATGGTATTGGTGTGGATATTACACCAGCTATGAAGGCAGTAGTAGATGCTGCTGTTCTAAAAGCGTATGGTGGTAAACGTTCAATTGAGTGGATGGAAGTATATTGCGGCGAAAAAGCAGATAAAATATATGGCACTTATATGCCAGAAGAGACTTTCGAAGCATTACGTGAATTTATTGTTTCAATCAAAGGTCCTTTAACCACTCCTGTTGGTGGTGGTATCCGTTCATTAAATGTTGCGCTCAGACAAGAACTTGATTTGTATGTCTGTGTTAGACCAGTGCGTTGGTTTGAAGGTGTACCATCACCTGTGCAACATCCTGAGTTAACAGACATGGTTATTTTTCGTGAGAACTCTGAAGATATTTATGCAGGGATTGAATGGAAAGCAGATTCGGATGAAGCTAAAAAAGTTATCAAATTTCTAAAAGAAGAAATGGGCGTAACAAAAATCCGTTTTGATGAAGGTTGTGGTATTGGGATTAAACCTGTTTCAAAAGAGGGTACTCAACGTCTTGTCCGTAAAGCCATTCAGTTTGCAATTGATAATGATAAACCTTCAGTGACGCTTGTCCATAAAGGCAATATCATGAAGTACACCGAAGGTGCCTTCAAAGAGTGGGGCTATGAGCTAGCGATGGAGCGTTTTGGCGGAGAACTATTAGATGGTGGTCCTTGGGTTAAAATTAAAAATCCAAAAACAGGCAAAGACATCATTATTAAAGATGTGATTGCAGATGCATTTTTACAGCAAATTCTTATGCGTCCAGCGGATTATTCAGTTATTGCCACGCTTAATTTAAATGGTGACTATATTTCTGATGCGCTTGCAGCAGAAGTTGGTGGTATTGGTATTGCGCCAGGTGCAAATATTGGTGGTGCGATTGCGGTGTATGAAGCGACACATGGTACAGCACCAAAATATGCGGGACAAGATAAGGTAAATCCAGGTTCGATTATCCTTTCTGCTGAGATGATGCTGCGTGATATGGGATGGATTGAAGCTGCTGATCTGATTATTAAAGGTGTATCAGGTGCGATTGAAGCAAAAACAGTGACCTATGATTTCGAGCGTTTAATGCCTGGTGCAACCTTGGTACGTTGCTCTGAATTTGGTCAAGCAATTATTGAACATATGGGTGATTAATCTATTCATGATTTTAAAAGAGCGGTTAAACCGCTCTTTTTTTGTTCTATATATTTCATATTAATTCTGTGTTGACCTTTTTAGTTGTATCGTAAATTTTAAAAAAACTGTATCTAGTATTTTTAGATCATTTGTTCAAAATATGCTGAAAATTATGAAGAGTTTGCTGTTATGAAAATGTATCAAGTTGATGCTTTCACCAAAGAATTATTCAAGGGCAATCCTGCAGCGGTTATAGTTTTGGATAATTGGTTAGATGAGCATTTAATGCAAAATATCGCATTAGAAAATAATCTATCAGAAACAGCTTTTGTCCGAAAAATAGATGATGCTAATTACGAAATACGCTGGTTTTCACCGACAGATGAGGTTGCCTTTTGTGGACATGCAACTTTAGCTAGTGCTTATGTTTTATTTAAAGATTTTACAGAAGCGAAGACCATACAGTTTCATGTCCGTCAACTTGGAATTTTTGTAGTTACTCAAGATGCTGATGGGAAAATCAAAATGAATTTTCCGATTCGTAAAGCTGAACAGGTTTCTGATTATCCACAAGCTTTACGTGATGGCTTAACCAAGCCATTTAAGGCAGTTTATTTAAATGCTCAAGCCTATATTGTTGAATATGAGTCTGTCCAAGATGTATTGGATGAGCAACCGAACCTAGAGAAATTAAAACAATTAGGACAGGTACGTACAGCAATTACTGCATCTCAACCTGATATTGCAATAACTGCAAAGGGTGAGGATGGAAAGTTCGATTGCGTGTCACGTTATTTTGCTCCTGCGATTGGGATAGATGAAGATCCTGTAACAGGTTCGATTCATACGGCAATTGTTCCACTTTGGGCAGAAAAACTGAACAAACAACGATTAGTTGCATATCAAGCATCAGCACGTGGTGGCATTTTGGAATGCTTCATTGAGTCAGCAGAGCGTATTGAAATTTCGGGATATGCAAAGTTATATATGCAGGCTGAACTATCTATTTAGCTTGTAACAAAAAACGAATAAAAACAATGAAAAAAGCTGTTTAAGTGAACAGCTTTTTTCAAAATATAACTATTAAAAAACTATGCTGTTTACTAGTATGGACACTTGTATTTATTTAAATCATCAAAAATATTCGGATAATCTATGTTAATGCGGTTTAAGCAACTTACACTCTCTCTTTGTTTACTTGGGGTGAGCGCAGCTTCATGGTCTCAGGCTGTACTCGTAAAAACTGAAAAAAATATCGAAGAATATAAATTAGACAACGGCTTTAGAGTTATTCTCGCCCCAAATGAAAAAGAAAATAAAGTCTTTGTAAATACAGTTTATATGACAGGTTCTTTGAATGATCCAAAGGGCAAAGGTGGTTTGGCTCACCTGCTTGAACATTTGGCTTTTAAAGGAACACAAAATGTAAAAGGTGAGGAATTTCAACGTCGCCTTGATCAATATACCTTAATGACAAATGCAAGCACGGATTATTATTCAACTAAGTATTTGAATATTGTTCGTCCAGAGAAAAATGCGCTCAATGAGATTCTGTATTTAGAATCTGAACGCATGGATAAATTGGTGCTTCAGGAGAAATTTGTTCCATCAGAAATTGAAATTGTGAAACGTGAACGTGAAATCCGTATGGATCAGCCATTTGCGGTATTGATGGATCAAATGTGGAAAGCTGCCTACGGAAATCAATATTTAGGGCGTTTGCCGATTGGTGATCTACCTGAATTGAAATCGATCAAAATGAATGAGCTGAACCAGTTTTATAAAACTTGGTATGCACCTAATAATGCGGTCATGGTGATCTCTGGTAAATTCGATAAAACAGAAGTTTTACAGAAAATTGATCAGTATTTTAGCCCTATTCCAGCACGTAAAATTCCAAACCCAGTACAAGTCCCTGTTTTAGATTCAAGTAAAATTGAACAACGCCAGTTTACGGTACAAAAGGGAAGTGATCTTGCCAAGTTTAATATTTATATGAATGGCAAGAATGAAAAATTACAGCCAGCTTTAGCGCTCGCTCCAGCATTATTTACGATGCAACCGAGTGGAACTTTATATAAAAGTATGGTTGAAACAGGAATTAGTACAGCAGTCCAATCAACCACTTGGTTAGATCAAGACTTTAATGTCGTATTTATGGGGGCGATTTACGCACCTAATCATGATGCGAAAAAAGTGGGTGATGCTCTAGTTGATGGGGTTGAAAATAGTAAAACTTTTACTGATGCAGAATTACAACGTATAAAAAATATTACTCAAAATACAGCCGATACGATTGCAAATGATGCAGTCGCTTTAGGCTCACGTTTGAGTGATTATGCTGTGTCTTCACACGGTCAGTGGGATGAATACTTTAGAGACTTAGAGGCGATTCAGAACCTAAAACTTGAAGATGCTAATCAAACTTTAAAACAATTTTTAGTCGCTTCACATCGAATTTCTGGGGACATTTTGCCTACTCCAGAAGATCAGAAAAAAGCGATGACTTTAAAAGCTGAAGATAAACCAAAAACCTTAGATCAAAATACTGAGCAAGCTGAACCGCTGAAAGATCCAAGTGTTTATCAGCAAGAGGTCAAACAGTTCATCGAACAATCTGCCCAGCAGTTACAAAAGAATGAAAAGAAGATTCAACGAGGCGAATTAAAGAATGGCATTCGTTATGCTTTATTCCCAACCCCAACTCGTGATGATAAAACCTATGCCACGATTAGTTTAGATTTTGGTAATGAGAAATCTTTATTCGGTAAAGGTGTTATTTTAGATTTAACCAGTTATTTGATGCTACGTGGTTCAGAAAAACATACTTTACAAGAAATTACCGATAAGGCGATTGCTGCAAGTGGGGGAGCATCGGTGAGTTCGAATGGTAATGGAATGACCATTGTGGTTCAGGCTAAAAAAGACAAATTTGAAGACTTTTTAAGTTTTATCATTGATGTCATTAAACAACCTAAGTTTTCTCAGTCTGAATTCGATTTGGCTAAAAATCAGAGTTTATCTGCTTTAGATCGTCCTTATACAGAACCAGCGATCGTATCATCAATGACTTTAGCAAGGCTACTTGAAACCTATCAACCAGGTGACTTGCGTTATCATTTTGAACCTGAGTTGACTAAACAACAGCTTAAAGATGCCACTCAGTCACAGGTTAAGCAATTTTATGATCAATTCTTCATGACCAATCATGCGCAAATTGCAGTGACTGGTGATTTTGATGCTATAAAAATACAGAAAACTCTAGAAAATGCATTTGGAAAATGGAAGACGAAACAGCCATATCAAAAGATAGTCACTCCATTTGTAGCATTTAAAGCTCAAAAAGTTCATGCCTTATCTGAGCAACGTGAGTTTGGAAGTTATCAAAGTGTGCTCACAATTCCAGTAGGTGCTTATCATCCAGATGCTGCTGCATTGATGATTTTAAGTCACATTATGGGGAACTCTCAGCTTTCGTCTCGTTTAGCACAAGAGCTAAGAGAGAAAAATGCATTGGTTTATGGATTTGGTAGTAGTGTAGATTTAGATTCAGATACAGAAAGTGGTTCACTGAGTATTTCAGCAAATTATACAGCTGGCCGCTCAGATCAAGTCTCACAGTCTGTGCATAAAGTATTGAATGACTTACTTGATAAAGGTGTAACTCAGCAAGAAGTTGAAGCTGCAAAAGCTGACATTATGAAGAAACGTGTGACTTCATTAGAAGATGAACGTTCGATTCATGGCATGTTGACGGGTCAACTTGAGCGCAATAAAACACTGCTGGATCGAGCAAAACGTGATCAGGAAATTGCTAAACTAACGAAATCTGACATTGATACTGTGATTAAGAAATATATTAAGCTTGATCAGTTTGTTGAGGTTATGGCAGATCAGTATGGAAAAGCGCAACAATAATTGGCATCAATAGTTTCGGACTAAGCTAATTTTTAGTCATCAATAAAATAATACTTAAGTGCTTTATTTTTTTTGCATGAAATGAGATTTTATGATTCATAAACCTCATTTCAAACTAAAGTGCGGGGAATAATATGCTTTTAGCTTTAATCGCTGTTCTTGCTGGAATTGTTTTATTAGTGTGGAGTGCTGACAAGTTTATTGATGGTGCTTCTGCAACTGCTCATCATCTAGGAATGCCTTCATTATTGGTTGGCATGATCGTTGTCGGATTTGGTACGTCTGCTCCTGAACTTGTTGTCTCGGTCATGGCTGCACTAGATGGTAATCCTGGTATTGCGTTAGGTAATGCTTATGGTTCAAACATTGTTAATATTGCATTAATACTAGGGCTGACGGCTATCATTCACCCCATCGTGGTGCATTCAACAATAGTTCGTAAGGAGCTACCTCTTTTATTAGCCGTGACAGTGGTAGCGATTATGCAAATCATGGATGGCGAACTGAGTCGGAATGATGCATTGTTACTGTTCTTGCTTTTATTTGTTTATATGGGATGGACAATTTGGCAAGGTATGCGCAGTAAAAGTGATGTTTTAAGCCATGAATTTGATTTTGAATTACAAACACATCAAATGCCTCTTAAAAAGGCTATTCCACTACTAATATTTGGGTTAATTGTATTAGTTATAAGCTCACGTCTATTGGTGTGGGGAGCTGTTGAGATTGCTCAATCCTTTGGTGTAAGTGAATTAATTATTGGTTTAACTGTTGTAGCTATTGGAACTTCATTACCAGAGTTAGCCTCATCCATCGCTGCTGCTAGAAAGGGTGAACTTGATATCGCGATAGGAAATGTAATTGGTTCAAATATGTTCAATACTTTGGCAGTGGTTGGACTTGCTGGAATGATTCATCCTACTACAGTACCCCATGAGGTTTTACAGCGTGATATGGTGGTAATGGGTATACTCACCTTGAGTCTACTTTTTTTCACTATCAGCTTGAAAGGGCATGGACGTATCGGGCGTTTAAAAGGTGGAACTTGGTTATTCAGTTTTATCGCTTATACAGCTTATCTAATTAATACAGCTTTTTAATTTATTGAATCAGAACAAGGCATTAAACTAATGAATGCCTTGTTCTGATGAAGATAAATATTTAATCTCTAAAGACTAATTTACTCGTCAATGATCATGTTTATGAGCATGAAAATCTTCATTTTTACGGAAGCGTAAATAGTTTTCAAACTGCTCGCAATATTCGTCAAAATTATCTTCGAGCATCATTTGAAATTGTTGAAGCAAATAAGTCATCACTTGCTCTTTAGCGTCGCGCATTTCATTGCCATCTTTAAAGTTATTTGCAGCAACCCATGTATTAAAACGAGCAGTCGCAAATAGCATAGCAGCGCTCACTTGTCCGCGTAATTCCTCTGGTTTTGCTGGTTGACCTTTCGGTGGGCGGCAATACTCATTGGCGAGTTTGATGAATTCATCTGCACGCTCAAAAAACACCGCATTTAACGCTTCTTCTTCCGTCACATCGGTGGCGTTGATTTTTTGAGACATGATCATTTTCCAACAAAAATAAGACGTCTTATTATAGTCAAAGCCTTGTCGAAACTAAACCTTTGCCTTAATCTAAAATAGCCTAAGCAAATCGAATTATCATCATGCAAGATGCTATCGCCATTCAAAGCTTAAAAACAGATATCGCTTTACTTCGTCAACATATTTATCCACCTCAATATTTGGAACATGTTGAAGGTTTACCGATTTATTATGGTCTAAAAGATCAGGTCGATGAGTATTATCGTCAATGGCAACCATTGATTGAAAGGGCGCAGGAACTTTGTCAGCCTTTTATGGAAGATGAGCCTGTGGATGCGATTCATTTACCCAGCCATCTGAATCTGCCATTGTTTTTCTTTCACGTCGATCGTATTCGAATCAATAAAACTCGCGCTAAAGAGTCTAAAACTTTTCGTGGTGTTGCGGCATTGATCGAAAAGTGTGGGCAATTTGACACAGATCAGATTTTTGCGATGCAAGAATGGTTAGGGAGTGATGACACTGCTGCTTTGGTGGCTCATCGTGAGTTTATAGATTTACGTACTTACGTCTTTCAGCATGGGCAAAGTGAATATACACGAACCCGTTTTTATATGAATGGTGTAATTTTAAGCGTCGAACCACATTTTAAATTGGTGGATGCACGGGATAAACTACGTAAGCAACGTAATGATAGTTATAGTGATCCGATTGCAGATAATGGAACATGGAAGATTTTTGGGAAGTATCGGTAAATGATTTAAGTGGAATAAATAGTTTAACACTCTAATTTTCATTAAAAAATAATAGCACAGCCACAAGTGCTATATAAAGTTTGGATGTTTTCGCGCAGACGATTTCCTACTTTGTTTTCGGACAAAGTAGGCAAAGCCATTGTCATCAGCAAAACCTGTTTATTTCTTGGATTTATTAAAATGCATCGCAGAAACATTACTTTGCTTATATCACGCAGGTTGCTGATGACGTTTCAGAGTATCCGCTTTTTTTGTTAAGATTTAGATTATTTGTGGCGGCATCCATGCCACCAGCACGATAACAGAGTGAGGTGATTTTCCCTTGCAGAGCAATCACTCCTCATCCCAAAAAATGTCTTTGATCGATAAATCCTCTAGTTTCTTTGCAGCCTTCTTAGCAACATGTGGTTGTTGTGCTTTTACCCAACCTAAAGCAAATAAAAATTGTGGGTGCTCTGTAGCTTGTTCCTCGAAAATATGTTCAGCGACAAACAAATCATTATAAAAACCTAAATATTCCTGAATTGGCTGTAATTTATCTAGGAATTGTTGAACATCTTTCTCAGGATAAAGATCAGAAATAAAGTCGATGCAATAACGCAATTGTTTTACTCGTTTGCGGGTTCGATGCTGTTCTTCTACAGCAAGTGATGAAAAATGTTCTGCATCCTTGAGGATTTTTTGATAGAGCTTGGTTAAACTTTTTGCAGCTTGTTTAGTGACTTTAGGCTTTGATTCAGATTCACGATAGCTAAAGTTGAGTAGTGATAAAAATAGCTCAGTAGTTTGAGTCCGACTGAAAATCTGAGCAATATTAGTTGCGTCAGAGGCTGTAAGCTTAAATTCAAAATCACACACTTTCTGAATTAAAGGAATGACCGAATCTTGGATTGCATCATTGTCACGCGATTTACCCAAAGCTCTAAAAATTTCAGCTAACTGACTTTCCCAAGACTCATCAACTTGAGTTGACCAGTTTGAAAAATGTTTTAAGGCAGAACGCAAACGTCTTATTCCCACACGTGCTTGGTGAATATGATCCGCTTCTGCAACACCATCAGCAATCGCTGCTGCATTAGGTAAAATATGATTTAACGTATTTTCGACAATTTGTTTGATTGCTTGATCAGCACTAATATCAGATTCTAATTTGAGCGTTTTTGCTTTAGTAGCAGGAGAGACACGTTTAGTTACGGCAAGCAAATTACCACGTTCAGCCTTACTGCGAACATCTAGCCATAATTGATATTTCTTCACCCATGTATGTGCGAATGTAATTAGGTCTTGGGGTGAGCCTTGTTTCAGTTCAAATTCAACTTCACATATTTGGGCTTGATCGTTAGGTGTACGAATTTCACCATCATCTAAACAAACTTCAATTAGCGAATTTTCAAATTCAAAAACATGAAATGTACGTTGCACATCTGTTTGGAACTGAAGTAGTAGTTCAGTAGGCGAGTCACCTAATACATCACGTAGTACACTTTGAACGGTTTGATTATGTTTATAAAGTGTAAGGTCCAATTCAGGTTCTTGTTCACATTTACCTAAATAGATGTCTTCTTCAATACGTTGCAAATGATTTTTAGTCGCAGCTTTAAAGGTTTGTACCCAATGATCACCCTCTTGACGCAGACGAATAGCCACATAATTTTTTGCTAATAGACGATCAGCAGTATCATAGTATTTTGCTTGCAAACGAATTTTCTGAGCCGATTGTTTATTTAAAAATTGCAGGACACTTTTTTTCTTAGATTCAGGTAGCTGAAATTTAAGCTCTATTTCCATGATGTTATAACTCCTGACCATTTTTGATAAATATTCTAAAATTTAGTATAACGTGTTGATCTCAAAAATTATTGTAAAGATCTTTTAAGTCTCGTTGAGGATGGCTCACAATGACTTTATTTTGAGCAAAAAATACTTTAAGTTGTGGGGAGTTTAAAGATTAGGATGATCCACATGAATGCACCAGCGAAGATCGACAAGCCAGTAGAATTCACATTGCCAATTAAAGACTATAATGAATTTTACCGCTTTTATTTAACTGAACATCGTAGTATTGCGAGCCGACGTTTGCATGTAGCAGGTAGTACACTGGGTTTGTATTTTTGGAGTAAAGCAATTAGCCAGCGTAAAGCAAAGTATTTAGCTTATGGTTTATTGTCTGGATATGCGTGTGCATGGGTTGGACACTTTTTCTTTGAACACAATAAACCAGCGAGTTTTAAACAACCGCTTTATAGTTTTATTTCAGATTGGCGTATGTTGTCTGATGTTGTACGTGGTCGTCTCAGTTTAATTGATCGCAAGTTTGACAAGATTGAGTCTTAAACAAGATATTAAAATTAGAAATGTCTAAAGCTGCGTCATAGCAGCTTTTTTGTTCTAAGGTTTATTTTTAGTAATGTAAATGTGCACACTCTCTTTAATTTTTAAATAAGAAAATATACCCTGAAACCAACGTTTTTTTAGTGAAATTTTCATGCGCGGTTTATACCTCATCACCAATGATGATCCCATTCAACTTCTTTTAGAAAAGTTAGAGACTGCACTAGCTACTGGTCATATAGCTATTTTGCAATATCGTCGAAAAAAAATAGAAAAAATAAATCAACCATCTGAAGTGGAGTTGATCAAAGTCCTGTGTGAAAAATATCAAGTCCCTTTTGTCATTAATGATGATTTGGCGTTAGCAGAACAATTTGGTTTAGGTGTGCATCTAGGGCAGTCCGATGGTGAAATTACTGATGCGATTAAGCGTTTACCCCAAGGAGTAATTATCGGACGTACTTGCTTAAACTCTTTAGACTTGGCAGCAAAAGCAATTTCCGAAGGCGCGACTTATGTAGCATTTGGTGCTGTCTATGCGACATCAACTAAACCAGAAGCGGGCAATGTGGGAATCGAAGTCATCAAACAGGCTCAACAAAAATATGATGTGCCAATTTGTGCGATTGGAGGTTTAACTGTTGAAAATTCTCAAGTCGTGATAGAGGCTGGAGCAAGCCTTTGTGCAGTAATTAGTGATATATTAGGACGATCAACAGCCGAAATTCCTGCTCGTGTCAGCGCATGGGCGAAATTATTTGCATAATTCTGTGTGTTCACAAGTTGGGACTTTAGTCACTCCCCATTATTTCGATTTAGGTTGAGCCTCATATGAGTTTATCTCCAAAGCAAGAACAGTTATTTAAACAGGCGAATAAACATATTCCAGGTGGCGTAAATTCACCTGTACGTGCATTTAACGGTGTAGGTGGTACGCCAGTTTTTATTGAGAAAGCGAAAGGTGCGTACCTGTGGGATGTTGATGGCAAACGATATATTGACTATGTAGGTTCATGGGGACCGATGATCTTAGGTCATGCACATCCTGATATTATTAAAGCGGTGCAAATCGCAGCTGAGGATGGCTTAAGTTTTGGTGCGCCAACCGTGCATGAAACCACTTTGGCAGACACGATTTGCGAAATTATGCCTTCGATCGAAATGGTTCGTATGACCAGTTCAGGAACTGAAGCGACGATGACTGCAATTCGCTTGGCACGTGGTTATACAGGACGTGACAAGATTGTGAAATTTGAGGGCTGTTATCATGGTCACTCTGATTCATTATTAGTTAAAGCAGGTTCAGGTTTACTTACTTTGGGTGAGGGGGAGCCGACTTCTAAAGGAGTACCTGTTGATTTTGCAAAACATACTTTAACTTTGCCATATAACAATATTGAAGCATTAAAAGAATGTTTTAGTAAGTTTGGTCATGAGATTGCAGGCGTAATCATTGAACCTGTAGCAGGCAACATGAATTTAGTAACGCCGATTGAAGGATTCTTGCAAGCCATTCGTGATGTTTGTGATGAATATCAATCAGTCTTCATTATTGATGAAGTAATGACAGGTTTTCGTGTTGCTCTTGGTGGAGCGCAATCAGTCTATAAGGTAAAACCAGATTTAACGACTTTAGGTAAAATCATTGGTGCAGGATTACCAGTGGGTGCTTTTGGTGGTAAACGTGAAATCATGGAGTGTATCGCACCGCTAGGCGGCGTGTATCAGGCAGGGACATTGTCAGGAAATCCTTTGGCAATGCGTGCGGGTATTGCGATGTTTAAGCATCTACGTGAACCTGAATTCTATGACAAATTAGCTGCCCAATTAGAAAAACTGCTTGCTGGTTTACAAGTTGCAGCAGATGAAGCTGGTATTCCATTCAAAACTCAGCAAGTGGGAGGAATGTTTGGTTTGTACTTCACAGATCAAGATGACATCACAAGTTTTGATTCGATGTTAGCCTGTGATGTGGGTGCGTTTAAGAAATTCTTCCATGGTATGCTTAAACGCGGTGTTTACCTTGCACCTTCAGCATTTGAGGCTGGTTTTATTTCTTCAGTACACTCTGATCAAGATATTGCAGAGACCATTCAAGCAGCAAAAGAAACATTTGCTGAAATGAAAGCTTCTGCTTAATTTCAGATATCAGGAAACACCATGACTATTGTTGTGGTGTTTTTTTAGATATGGAATAAAAAATTAGAATTAAATCGATTTTTTCATTGTATTTCTAGTCTAAGCTTTTTATGATTGCCCGCTTGTTTTCATCGAGTCGTTGGAAGGCTATCTTGAGTGATTTTCTAAGTGAACATTTGATTCATCGTGATGAAGATTTTATGGTCATCCATAAACCCGCAGGGCTACTCACCGTACCTGGAAAAACACCTGATTTGCAAGATTGTTTAATCAATCGCTTATTAAAACTAGAGCCAAAAACTTTACTGATTCACCGTTTAGATCGGGATACTTCAGGAATACTCGTTTTTGGTTTATCTAAATTTGGGCAGAGTCATATTTCTCGCCAATTCCAAGATCGTCAAACCTCAAAAATTTACCAAGCTTTGGTTGCTGGACATCTCGAAGATGAAGGCATCGTCGATATACCCGTGATTTATGATCCAAGCCGTCCGCCATTGCATATCGTTGATGCATCGCATCACAAACCAGCATTAACAGAATGGCAAGTCATCGAACATTTAGAAATTAAAGGACATCCTGTAACCCGAGTTCAACTCGTTCCGATTACAGGTCGTTCGCATCAGCTTCGTGTGCATATGCAGTATTTAGGTCACCCGATCTTAGGTGATACTTTGTACGCTACGCCAGAACAACAACAGCTTTATGATCGTTTGTGTTTACATGCGACAGAGCTAAGCTTCACTCATCCTAAAACAGCTCAGCAGTTGACATTCAATTGTCCTGTACCGTTTTAGCCCAAAACTTTTTTATGAAACATGATGTGATGCGCGCTATCTGAACGCGCTTTGTGTCAAAATACATATCGTTGAAAACTACATAAAATGCATTAATTCTTCGTTGAATTAGGCACTACAATATGTAGGCTAACTTGAGATAAAGGTGGAAAAATTGCAGCAGTTTGCTATTGGTCAACGTTGGTTATCAGATACAGAAACTGAACTAGGTTTAGGCGTTCTTATTGATGTGGATGAACGTTCTATCAGCATTTTATTCCCCAAAAGTGATGAAACACGTGTGTATGCACGTAACAATGCACCTTTATCTCGTATCATTTTCAATGTAAACGATGAAGTGCAAGATCAAGAAGGCTCAAAATGGATTGTTGAAGCAATCGAAGATCGTCATGGAGTGCTTCGTTATGATGTTGTTCGTACTTTAGAAAATGGCGAGCAAGAACGAAAATCATTGAATGAAACACGTATTGGTGCGCAAATTCAGCTTTCAAAACCTTTAGAGCGTTTGCTTGCTAGTCAAATTGATTATAAAGAATGGTATGACCTTCGTATCGAAGCGATGCTATTACAAGCGCAAATGCATACTAGTCCTTTACGTGGTTTCCTTGGTGCTCGTGTTGGATTGATTCCACATCAACTTTATATCGCTCACGAAGTCGGTAAGCGTTTTGCCCCACGTGTTTTGTTAGCAGATGAAGTGGGGCTAGGTAAAACCATTGAAGCTGGTTTAATCATCCATCAACAATTAAAAACGGGTCGCTCAGAACGTATTCTGATTTTGGTTCCTGATTCATTGCAGTATCAATGGATGATTGAAATGCGCCGTCGTTTCAATTTGCAATTTTCACTTTTCGATTTAACACGTACTGCTTCGATCAAAGAACACGATCCTGATCTCAATCCATTTTTAACTGAGCAATGTATTATTGCCAGTGTTGATTTGATGGTTGACCATGAAGACTTACGTGAGCAAGCCGTAGAAGCTGGCTTTGACTTACTCGTCGTAGATGAAGCACATCACTTAATGTGGAGTGAAGAAGACGGCGGTAATGATCGGTATGATTTAGTAGAAGAACTCGCTGAACAAACAGCAGGTGTGCTTTTGCTTACTGCCACACCAGAGCAACTAGGTGTAGAAAGTCACTTTGCGCGACTTCGTTTACTGGATCCACAACGTTTTAGCAGTTTAGATCGCTTCCTCGACGAAGAAGAACAATATCAGCATACTGCGAAAATAGCAGAAGTATTGATGTCTGATGAGGCATTGACTGAAGAGCATTTGGTCGTACTAGATGGCCTATTGGGTCATCGTATTGATGATCAGCCAGAACAGCGTATGCGAGCGATCCATGAGTTATTAGACCGTCATGGTACAGGTCGTATTTTATTCCGTAACACGCGTGAAGCGATTCAAGGTTTCCCAGGTCGTGACTGTCAACCTGCACCATTGCCTGCACCAGAAGACTGGTCTTTTGACGGCAAAATGCGAGAACAAATGTGGCCTGAAGAGGGACAGCTCGATGGTTCTTGGATGGAAACCGATCCTCGTGTGCCGTGGTTGATGGAAGTACTGCGTAAAGATCTCAAGCACAAAAAAGTATTGTTGATCGCACGTAGTGGACCTGTAGTTGAAGCTTTAGAAAATGCCCTACGTTTACATGCAGGTATTCGTACAGCAATGTTCCATGAGGGCATGAGCTTATTAGAGCGTGACCAAGCCGCCGCATATTTTGCTGAAGATAGTTATGGTGCTCAGATTTTACTGTGCTCTGAAATTGGTTCAGAAGGGCGTAACTTCCAGTTTGCCAGTGATTTAATTTTATTTGATTTGCCTGCAAACCCTGATGTGCTCGAACAGCGTATTGGTCGACTAGATCGTATTGGTCAAGAAAACCGTATCCAAATTCATGTGCCATATTTGGTAGGCACCGCTCAAGAGCGTATGTTCCGTTGGTACAACGAAGCACTTAATATTTTCAGCAATATCTCTCCAACTGCGCAAACCTTGCAAGAGAACTTTATTGTTGAGTTGAAAGATTGTTTGCTTGCTGATCAAGGTCAGACTTTTGAAGATTTACTTGAAGAGGTGAATGTACAACGTCAAGCTTTGGAAGCTGAATTACAAGCTGGTCGCGACAGATTGCTAGAATACAATTCATGTCGTCCAGTGGTTGCACAAGGTATTGTACAAGCACTCGAAGATTATGATGACAATACGACTTTGCCGATGTTTGTTAAACGTTTTATGTCATCTACCAATATCGATTTTGATGAGCAAAGCAATGGTACTGTAATCATCAAGCCTACTGATCAAATGCAAGTTCAAGGTTTGACCTTAGACGAAGAAGGTATGACAGCGACTTTCTACCGTGATCAGGCTCAGATTCGTGAAGATGCGCAGTATTTGACACTTGAGCATCCATTTATTGAAAGTGTGATGGAAATGATCCGCACACAATCATTTGGTAGTACCAATGTTGCGTTGTTAAAATCAAATGCATTAAAACAAGGTTCAGTTCTGTTGGAAGTTTGGTTTAAGGTGGATGTGGTTGCACCAAAAGCCCTGAACTTACCATCAAGCCTTCCAAAGCAGTTGATCCGTGTTTTATTGAGCGAAAATGGTCAAGATTTATCTGCCAAGATTGATCCAAGTATTTTACGTCCATACTTGCACCATTTAGATGGTAATAGCTGCCGTCAGGTGGTGAAAGCGCGCCGTGATGTGATTGAGACACGTTATGCTCAAGCTTTGGATATTGCTAAAACATCGTTACCTGAATTGATGCAGCAAGCGAAAGAGCATTACAGTAGTAAATGGCAATATGAAATTGACCGTTTAACTTATCTGAAGCAATTCAATCCAAGTATTCGCCAAGATGAAATTGAGCGCTTACAAAAATTCCAAAAAGAAGGTTTAGGACTACTTGATGGACTTTCTGTTACCCCAGAAGCGATTCAGGTACTGGTTGTGGTTAAACCATAATTAGCGCTAATAAAAAAGAGGACTGAATTGTCCTCTTTTTTCGTCTTGAATAAACTAAACTTAGTTTTGGTCAATATTGGCTTCTAAGAACCATAAATACTGATCTAAGTCTTCTAAAGCTGCATGAATAATATCTTCAGAAATTGGGTCTTTAATATCTTCGATCGTATCACGAAGGTGATTTGCGACTACACCATAACGATCTGCCAATTCTTTCAAATGGTCTTGTACAGCATGAATCGCGACAGGATACGGTTTAAGATGTGAACTTTCAGCAACTGTTTGGGTTGTACCGAAAGCTGTTCCACCAATTTGCACAGCACGCTCAGCGACATTGTCTAGATGGGTAATGATTGAGGTGCGGAACATATCTAACATTTCATGGACTGCAATAAAATTACTACCACGCATATTCCAATGTGCTTGTTTAGTAAGTAGTGATAAATCAATCAGATTCGCAAGAATTTGATTTAGAATTTTGACCGTTGCTTCTTTAATAGAATCATCTAAATTATTACGTGTATATACTTTTAGAGCTGCTGAAGAATTCATAGTTACCTCATTCAATTATTGTATGTGAAATTTGATGAATTAAACGAATGATCTATTTCAAGTTTCAGCTTAACCCGCGCTGTGCAGAAGGAGTGTTTTAATTCTTAACCCTTTTGTAAATTATGGTGAGTTTAAATATTTTTTCTATTGTAATTACATGGTGTTAGAGTAAGGTTGAACTAAGCATGATTTAAATAATCAACCAAAAAGTAAATTAGGACTTTGCATGAAACTTCTGTTTATGAGATGAGTATAAAAACAATGGAAAATGAAAAAGATAGACCTACAATCGTCATTAATGATCATCCTGAACAGGCTCATATAGAACGTTTAAAGGAAAAGCTTAGATATAAACAAGCCTTAAGAGAAAATTCTAGGAAAATTGATCACAAGCATGTACGACTAAATATTCAGGCAGATGCTTTACCAACCAAAACGTATTTTATTATGAATGCCTTAGCTGCAGTGATTGCTGGTTATGGATTGTTGGCAGACTCAGCCGCAGTTGTAATAGGAGCAATGCTGGTTGCAATGATGTTGGGACCCATTTCAGGCATTGCACTAGCATTTATTGATAATCGGTGGATTCTATTACAAACCGCTCTGAAAACCCTAGCACTGGGCGTGGTGATGATTTTTAGTATTGGTGTCGTATTGGGTTTGATTAACTTCAATATGCCTTTAACCAGTGAAATTTTATCTCGAACTCAGCCGACAGTAATTGATTTGATGATTGCCTTAGCAGGCGGTGCAGCAGGGGCGTTTGCTTCAATTTCACCAAGATTGTCTGTAGCGGTGGTTGGTGTTGCTGTGGCGACTGCATTGGTTCCACCATTAGTGGCAAGTGGCATATTGTTAGCCCATGCGGAATTACGTCATTCAGCAAATGCATTTTTATTGGCTTTAACCAATATGGTTGCTATTCAGATTAGTTCTTCACTCGTGTTGTGGATTGCAGGTTTCAGACGTGGTTCAAATGAACAAGTACAAAGTAATGTTTTGGAATTTATCAAAAGAAATGCAATCAGCTTAATTTTCCTTTTGATACTCGCAATTTATTTATCTGCTAATTTCATACATATGTTGCAAAAACAAATGTATGAAACTAAATCTAAAACTGCGATTGAGCAATTACTAAATCAAAAAAATAATATTATTGACACTATTCAGTTCGAGCAGCAAAAGCAATACACCTTAATTCGAGTTGTCGTGCGAGGGGATACGGTACCTACGCTCAGTCAAATCAAGCAACTGAATCAGATGATGGCAGCAGATGATCGAAGTAATCCGACTGTCGTGCAGGTTCGATTTATTCCTGTAGAAATTATTGAAGAGCAAATTCGCTTTAATACTGAGATTTCACCCGATGAGGCGAAGCGGCTTGTCGTGCAGTGATGAACAAGTATTATCGAATACTTGATTCATCTAAATGACGTGCACCTTCCAAGATCATACGAATCATAATCATGGTTTGTTCAGCAACTTCGGTGCGCTGTTCAGCAGGTATCTCAATAACTTTTGCACCCATATTAAATACGAGTTGTGTAATCGCTTTCGCGGCAATATCAGCATGACTAATTTTGCCATTATTCATTTGTTCTAAGCGGATTAAATCTTCTTGGAGTTCTTGTTGGAAAAAATTGAGTTGGCGATCAACAGCAGCTTTGTAGGAGGTTGAACCTGTATAGCCTTCACGCAACAATAAACTTAAGTTGCCTTCATCTGCATCCAATTGCTGGATAAAGACTTCAACAGAACTGCGAATAATACTTTGTTGTTTAGAGGCTTGCAGTCGAGCTTCACGAATGATACGGCGCAATACCAAACCAGAGCGGTCTATCAATGCAATCGCAAGTTCATCAATGTCTTTGAAATGACGATAAAAGCTATTTGGTGCAATCCCTGCTTCACGGGCTATCTCACGCAGACTAAGAGAAGCGATACTTTTTTGAGGACCGATCAAGTTTAAGGTGGCTTGGAACAATTCCTCACGCGTAATCGTTGCTTTTCTACCAACCGAACGTACTTGAGATTTCATTTGGATGACATCTTGTTCATTTACTGTGTCATTGCCAAGCGGTAAAAAAGAAGAATGAACCATTGTTTTCAAAATATAAGTGAGCTAGTCAGGATTATAGCTGTTGTACAAAGACTTGTGAAATGTAAATTTTTATACGAGTGTATATACAAATATATATACACATGTATAATAATTAAAAAACGATCAGAGTTCCCGATCATGCAAGCACTCCAAAAGAGAACTTCATTATTTAATTCATTGGTTCAAAGCGTAATAGCACATCACGATGCTGATTTTTGGTTGCAAAAAGTTAATCCTTTATGGTCAATCAATCAGTCCCTAGCACGAGTCGTAAAAAAACAAGTTGTAGCAAAAGATACAGTTAGCCTTATTTTAGAATGTAATCGTCATGTAGCACGTGGACTTGCAGGGCAACACCATCCTGTGACGGTTGAAATTGCAGGTCGTCATTACGAACGGACATATAGTCTGATGCAGTTAGATGCTGATCATCTGTGCTTAACAGTCAAAAAAGTTGATCAAGGTTTGGTCAGTTCATGGTTGGTCGAAAAAAGCCAAGTTGGAGATATCCTCCGTTTGGGACAACCATATGGTGATATGCAACAGAGTATTCAGACACCAAAGTTACTTTTACTCGCTGCGGGCAGTGGTATTACACCGATGTTGAGCTTGATCGAAAGTTTGAGTCAGACCAAGCAATTGAACAAAACACCTGTACAACTTATGTACTGGGTCAAAACTCATCAGGACGCTGCATACACAGATTATTTAAAAGAGATCGCAGAAAACTTTCCAAATTTCAGTTATCAGATTTTCTATACCCAAGAACAAGATCAACGCCTAAACCAAAATCATGTCGAAACTTTGGGTGCGTTAAATGAAATTACCGTTTACGCATGTGGTCCCTCAGGATTTGCTTCAACAGCAGAATCTTTATTTGTTGAGGCTGCCGTCGTACAGACTGAGGCTTTTAGCTTAAGTCAATTTAGTGCTGAGCAAACAGATATTGGCTTCATTAATGTCACGTTGACTAAGTCCAATAAAACAGTCGCCATTCCTAAAGGTCAGTCGATTTTATCGAGCTTAGAACAGCAAGGTATCAAGCCAAATCATGGTTGTCGTATGGGAATTTGCAACAAATGTGCTTGTACTAAAGCCCAAGGTGCGACAAAGAACTTGCTGAATGGTGCTGCAAATCAAGAACCGACTCAGTTATTAAAAATTTGTGTGAATTCAGCTCAATCAGATCTTGTGATTGATCTATAAGAGAGATAAAGATTATGAACATGTCTGTTAAAGTTCAATATTTTAAAAATCCAAAAAACCGTGATTTAACTGCTGCTGAGTTAGATGCTTTTGCCCGTGAATTAGACCAAATCAAACAAGAAGTACTGAATGATTTAGGCGAGAAAGACGCGAAGTATATTCGTCGAGTTTATGCGTCTATTCGATATAGTAGTTTCTTAGGTCGTGCATTACTCTTTGCTGGATGGTTTCCACCAGCTTGGCTATTAGGTACTGGCTTATTGGGCTATGCCAAAATCATGGAAAATATGGAATTAGGTCATAATGTGATGCATGGACAATATGACTGGATGAATGATCCAAAATTTAACGGTCAAACCTACGAGTGGGATACAGTTGGGACGTCGGATAACTGGCGTCAAACTCATAATTATAAGCATCATACTTATACCAATGTTAAGGGAATGGATGATGATGTGGGTTATGGGGTATTTCGTTTATTTCCAGAACAACGTTGGACTAAATTTACTTTAATTCAACCAATTTATATCGTGCCATTTAGCCTATTGTTCCAATGGGGTGTTGCGATTCAAAATCTTGAATTAGGTAAAGTTGTCTACAAGCGTAAGACCATGGACGAGTTTAAGCAGGAATGGAAACCTGTGCAAAAGAAAATCGCGAAGCAACTGTTTAAAGATTATGTTTTCTTTCCATTGATCGCGGGTCCATCGGCGATTCCTGTTTTCACGGGTAATCTTGTTGCCAATGGTCTTCGTAATATCTGGACATTCAGTATTATTTTCTGCGGACATTTTACTAAGGATGCAGAAGTTTTCCCTAAAGCAGTTTTACAAAATGAAAGCCGTGGTCATTGGTATATGCGACAAATACGCGGTTCGTCAAATTTAACAGGATCGGAGGCTTTTCATATTTTGACGGGTCATTTGAGTCATCAAATTGAGCACCACTTATTTCCTGATATTCCAGCACGCCGTTACCGTGAAATCGCACCTAAAGTTGAAGCGGTATGTAAAAAATATGGTTTGAATTACAACAACGCAAGCTTTGTAAAGCAATTCGGCGAAGTTGTGGGACGTATCTTCAAATATGCATTACCTTTTAAAAAGTAATCTCTGATTCAAAAAAAGCCCCGATATGTTTTTATATCGGGGCTTTTTTTATTTCTTTTTAGAAATCCACATTGTAATTTTTGCGTGGAAAACTTTTTCATTGGCTTTGTCGAAAACATCGACATTGACAAGATATTCACCTGCTTTATCCCAATCATAATTTTGTTCAACAGGTGAGGCAATTGCGATCAAATCAGTTTCTGCTTTTTTCAAATATTCAACAGTCATTCCTTTAGGAATCCAACGATGTGTTGCAGGAACGGTAACTTCTGTCATTGTTCCTCCAGCAAGTTCAGCCATATTACACATCGCGATCGCGTGTACAGTTCCTATATGGTTGAGCACTGAACGTTTTTTCTTAATCGAAATTTTGCACGAATTCGGCTTTAGTTCTTCAAATAGCGGAGAAATACTACTGAAATATGGTGCTTTTAGGCAAAGCATGCGTGTAAATGTCCATTTGCCTGCGGGTAAAGCAGAAGCTTTGTTCCACAATTCTAGAGTTGAAGCCATGTTAAATTACCTTGATGAAAACAGAATTTAATTCTTTTACAGAATATAATTCTGTTTGCAAGTTATGGTCAAGTCATTCACAATAGTTCCGACAATCGGTGAACTCAAATTGAATATGCAAACGGCTCAACAATTATTAGAAAGGTTGTATCCTCAACGAAGATCTTTATTAAAGCGTCAAATATTATTTGATGCGTTATCGTGTTTTTTAGAGTTTGGATTAGATGCCACTAGCATTGAGATGATTAGAGAACGTTCAGACAGCAGTGTAGGAGGGATCTATCATCATTTCAAAAATAAAGAGGGTGTAATTGCCGCTTTAATGTTTGCAGCTTTAGATGATCAATCAAGATTAAGAGATCAATACTTAGAGCAGACGCAATCTTTAAAAGAACTGATCTATAGCTTGATTTATAGTTATGTTGATTGGGTTGCTGATCAGCCAGAGTTCGCTAAATTTTTATTACTTGCACATTACAGTGTGATGAAAGGTGAACACCGTTCGGTTCTAATTGAAAAGAATAAGCTCAGAAATAAAACGCTACGCAACTACATTTCACAGTATTCTGAAGCATCTTTATTGAAATCAGCTCCAGCAGAGTTAATGATGTCTTTAGTGATTGGTGCAACAGAAAACTATTGCCGTGCTTGGTTATTTGAAAAGGTTGATACTAATCCGAAAATTTATCGGGAAATGTTGGCTAAAGCTGCATGGGATTCTTTACAAAACTTAGCTGAGATAGAGTGAAGAAAAGGCATATTACATGCCTTTTCTTGTATTTATGCCCATTCAAAAATTATTTGAATTGAATCGAACCATTAGCATTTACGATAATTTTTGACTCACCCGCAGCCATATCTTGAGCAGGAGCAGCTTCTGCCATTGCAAATTTTGCAACGCCACCACGCATCATGGGTTGAGGGAAGTAATTGCTCGTATTTAAATTTAAACTGACAAGATTATATTGTGCTTTGTTCCACGCTTGCGTGATTGATAGAGCACGCTGTTGAAAGTTTTTAGAAGCCTCAATCATTAACTCATTTTCAACTTTCTTTCGTTGCTCATCAGATACGGTAAAGTTAATAGATTGAGTTTGAAAATTTTGTTGCAGTTCACTGATTAGCTGACTTGCCGCCTTGAAGTCCTTACTTTCTAACTGGATTTCTGCACGTGCACGCCATTCTTTTAATTTATTGTTGTCATTGTCATAAATAGGATAAGTGCTTTGAGCACCCGTTTCGACTTTGACTTGAGGATATTTTCGAGAAAGAGCTTGAGCTTGATTCATCAGTTGATTGATTTGATTTGAGAGTTCTGCAGGTTGCTTATGACTCTTTTCGATGTACAGAACTGCCTGCATTTGATCATTGGCAACTTGGCGTGATGCATCTGCTTGGATATTGACGATATTATAGTTTAATTGGTTGGAATCTTGGGCAAATGCGCTTGAACTGAGAGCTGCACCTAACATCATCGAAGCGAGTGCTAAAGTACGCATAAATTTTTCCTTAAAGTGACGATTAACAAATTATTTTTACAACTTTCATATTAAAAAGAACTGATGTTGAACTTCTGCAGATTTTGTGGTGTCTTTGTAATAAATTTGAGATGTTTTGCAATGAGAAAATAAAATAAAAATATTTAAATAATAAATAGTTATGATGATGGTTTTGACCATTTATCGGCTTTGTTGCACAAACCTATCTGTAAAGGCTTTTTCAGCGATATAATTTTCAAATGAAGAAGCCTACACACAAAATCTACCGCACAACCAATTGGCCCGCATATAACCGAGCACTTATGAGTCGCGGAAATATTGCCATTTGGTTTGATCCGGCTACGCAATGGTATGCTCCATCAAAAGGCAAACAAGGGCGAAATCAAACCTACTCCGACGCAGCCATCCAATGCTGCTTAATGATTAAATCCTTATTCCGTCTGTCTTTACGTATGGTTACTGGCTTTGTGCAAAGTCTGATTAAACTTTGCGGATTAAATTGGATAGCTCCAGATTACACCACGCTTTGTAGAAGACAAAAGCATATTGATATTGTAATCAGCTACCAAAAAAGTCGTGATGGGCTGCATCTACTCATGGACTCTACAGGCATGAAGTTTCTAGGTGAGGGCGAATGGAAGCGCAAGAAACATGGACCTGAATATCGTCGCCAATGGCGTAAACTTCATATTGGTATAGATGCTAAAACCCTACAAATACGAGCAGTTCAGCTTACAACCAATAATGTCAGTGATTCACAGGTGCTTGGTGATTTACTTAATCAGATTCCACAAGATGAGCAGATTGACTCTGTTTATACCGATGGAGCTTATGACACCAAGCAATGCCGTCAGGTCATTGCAGATCGGCAAGGGCATGCGGTGATTCCACTTAGAAAAAATGCGAAACCATGGAAAGATACAAAGAGTAGCTCGCTAGAGCGAAATGAATTACTTCGAACAGTTAAGCGTTTAGGCAGGACACTATGGAAAAAATGGTCAGGCTATCATCGGCGAAGTTTGGTTGAAACTAAGATGCATTGCATCAAATTATTAGGAGATAAACTCAGTGCAAGGAGTTTTGATAGCCAAGTGAATGAGATCCATGCACGTGTAGCAGTCCTTAACAGATTTACGGAATTAGGTCGACCACTTACCCAAGTTACGCCTTAAATTTGGCTCAATTAGGGGCGCTTTGCATTTCAAATCTTTGTGCAACAAAGCCCCATTTATCTAAAAATTAATATGTAGATAAAAAAAGCATACTTTCTTTCGCTTGTCACATAGTATGATGATAATTCATCATAGTTAATTGAAAGAAACATTTTTTCAATAATATTAGATGAATGTCAGGCATAAAAAGAGTTTATTTTATTTCAAAATTAGGTATCATCTCGCACCTAGTTGAAAGATATAAAACATTTTGTCTGCACTAGATTCTAAAAAGCACCGAGTCAAACGACCGCAAGTCACCAGACTTATTTCTTTTACCCATATCAGAGATGGTAATTCGATATGAGCGTTACTTCCGTAAACCCTGCCGCTAATGCATCCAACGAATATTATTTGACTCGCCAAAGTCAGATGGAATCAAATGTTCGTAGTTATCCACGTAAATTACCGTTAGCGATAGCGAAAGCACAGGGCTGCTGGGTTACAGATGTTGAGGGTACTCAATACCTCGACTGTTTAGCTGGGGCAGGAACATTGGCTTTAGGTCATAATCATCCTGCGGTGATTCAAAGTATTCAAGATACATTGGCAAGTGGCTTGCCTTTGCATACTTTAGACTTAACGACTCCTTTAAAAGATGCTTTTACTGAAGCACTTTTGGCTTACTTGCCAGGCGGTAAAGAAGAATATTGCTTACAGTTCTGTGGACCATCTGGTGCAGATGCTACAGAAGCGGCGATTAAACTTGCTAAAACATATACTGGTCGTAGTTCTGTGATCAGTTTTTCAGGTGGATACCACGGTATGACTCATGGTTCACTGTCGATGACAGGTAACTTGAGTGCTAAAAATGCCGTGAATGGTCTTATGCCTGGCGTTCAGTTTATGCCATATCCACATGAATATCGTTGCCCACTTGGTTTAGGTGGTGAAGCGGGTGTTGATGCTTTGACTTACTTCTTTGAAAATTTCATCGAAGACGTTGAAAGTGGTGTAACGAAACCTGCTGCTGTGATTCTTGAAGCAATTCAAGGTGAAGGCGGTGTCGTAACTGCACCTGTTAAGTGGTTACAAAAAATTCGTGAAGTGACTGAAAAGCACAACATCGTTTTAATTTTGGACGAAGTTCAAGCTGGTTTTGCACGTTCAGGTAAAATGTTTGCCTTTGAACATGCCGGTATCGAGCCTGATGTTGTGGTGATGTCAAAAGCTGTAGGTGGTGGTTTACCATTAGCCGTGCTTGGTATTAAGCGTAAGTTTGATGCTTGGCAGCCAGCAGGTCACACGGGTACTTTCCGTGGCAACCAGTTGGCAATGGGTACAGGTTTAATGGTTCTAAAAACTATTTCTGAACAAAACCTTGCTCAAAATGCGCAACAGCGTGGTGACTTCTTACAAGCTGAATTCAAAAAGTTAGCTCAAGAGTTCCCATGTATTGGTAATGTCCGTGGTCGTGGTTTGATGATCGGCGTTGAAATCGTTGATGAGCGTAAACCAGCTGATCATATGGGTTCACTTCCTGCTGATGCACAATTAGCTGCGGCAATTCAAACCGCTTGTTTCAACAATAAACTTTTACTAGAGAAAGGTGGTCGTAACGGTACTGTAATTCGTTTACTTTGCCCACTTATCATCAATCAAGACGAATGTGTTGAAGTAGTTGCACGCTTCAAAAAAGCGATTGCAGAAGCTTTAAAAGCAGTACGAGGCTAATCCATGGTTGATTTTGCAGAACATCGTAAAGCGTTACTCTGCAATGATGCACAATCCATTGCTGACTATCAGTCAGCAATGGGCGAAGCGGTTAAAGCCGTTTCAGCATGGTTGCAAAATGATAAAATGTACACAGGTGGAAGCATTAAAGATTTGCGAGCAGCAATTTCTTTTAATCCATCAAAAGAAGGTTTAGGTGTACAACAATCATTACAACGTATGGTTGAGCTTTTCCTCAACAAAAGTTTAAAAGTACATCATCCACACTCACTTGCACATTTGCATTGCCCAACGATGGTGATGAGCCAAATTGCGGAAGTGTTAATCAATGCAACGAACCAATCTATGGATTCATGGGATCAAAGCCCAGCGGGTTCATTGATGGAAGTTCAGCTTATTGATTGGTTACGCCAAAAAGTGGGCTATGGCGCAGGTCAAGCAGGTGTATTCACTTCGGGTGGAACACAGTCTAACTTGATGGGTGTATTGCTTGCACGTGACTGGTGTATCTCGAAAAACTGGAAAGATGAAAATGGTAATCCATGGTCTGTTCAGCGTGATGGTATTCCTGCAGAAGCAATGAAAAACGTCAAAGTCATTTGTTCTGAAAATGCACACTTCTCTGTGCAAAAGAATATGGCAATGATGGGGATGGGCTTCCAGTCGGTCGTGACTGTTCCTGTCAATGAAAATGCGCAAATGGATGTCGATGCACTCGAAAAAACCATGGCACATCTTCAGTCTGAAGGCAAAATTGTTGCTTGTGTTGTTGCTACAGCGGGTACGACAGATGCTGGTGCAATCGATCCACTCAAGAAAATCCGTGAAATTACCAATAAATTTGGTTCTTGGATGCATATTGATGCTGCTTGGGGTGGTGCGCTGATTCTTTCTAATGATCATCGTGCAATGCTTGATGGAATTGAATTGTCAGACTCAATCACACTTGATTTCCATAAGCATTATTTCCAAAGCATTAGTTGTGGCGCTTTCTTGTTGAAAGACGAGGCTAACTATCGCTTTATGCATTATGAAGCTGAGTATTTAAACTCTGCTTATGATGAAGAGCATGGTGTACCTAACCTTGTGTCTAAATCATTGCAAACGACTCGTCGTTTTGATGCATTGAAATTGTGGATGACGGTTGAAGCATTAGGTGAAGAGCTTTATGGTTCAATGATCGACCATGGTGTGAAATTAACACGTGAAGTTGCAGACTATATCAAAGCAACCGCAGGTCTAGAATTGTTGGTTGAACCACAATTTGCTTCTGTTCTGTTCCGTGTTGTTCCAGAAGGCTATCCAACTGAGTTTATCGATAGTTTGAACCAAAATGTTGCAGATGAATTATTTGCACGTGGTGAGGCGAATATTGGTGTGACTAAAGTTGGTCAGGTTCAATCATTGAAAATGACAACTTTAAGTCCAGTTGCAACGCTTGAAAACGTTCAAAATCTTCTTGCGCTTGTGCTTGCAGAAGCTGATCGTATTAAAGATGCAATCGTTGCTGGTACTTATGTTCCTGCGATCGATTAATTGCAATTTAATTTGATATGCCAATAAAAAAGAGGTCTTTGAAAGACCTCTTTTTTATTTATAAATTTATATAAAGTAATATTAAGCTGCAAAAATTGGACTGAATCCCATTTTTCGCAATAGTTTTCGATACATGCTTGAACTGCGATCGGCTGGAAAATGAGCTTCCATAGAAAGATCTAATGGAAGATATTTAGGTTTTTGCGTCTCGACAATTAGTCTGTCTTCTTCAAATATAGCTAAGTTAAATTTATAAGCATCTTCAACAGGGAGATATTTATCATAATTCCGACAGATTGGAGCAAATAAGCGCGTTTGACGAGCAGATACAGGACTCGCTGCATTCATAATTACTTGCTTACTATTGTGGGGAAAATGGATCGTTAGTGTTGCAGTGAAAGGAAGACTGATTTCGAAATGTCTTAGCCATTGAAAACCTTCTTTGCCACGTTGGTCAATCCCAATTGGATAACGACCAACACTGCTGAGATAGTCTGCATCAAAACCATAATTGGTCTCGGTTGTTATGTAATCAGGAACTTCAACATTGTCAGGATCACCAAAAGTATCAGGATGTACCCAAGCAAAATGAGCCACATCAATGAAGCCTTCTAGCTGACGACCAGCAAAACAATTTAAATCTACAAATGGACAAACCAGTTGTTGAAAATTTGAATCATCCCAATAGGGCATATGTGGAATATTGGGTTTTTCATTTAATGGAGCGGTTAAGCAACACCAGATCAACCCATATTTTTCAGCAGCAGCATATGTTTTTAAATGGAAGCGATCAGATATTTTATGCTCTGGGTACGTAGGAATTCGATTGCATTTTCCATCTTCGCCAAAACGTAAACCATGATAGCGACAAACTACTCCAAGACCATCATTACGCCCTAGACTTAGAGGAACACCACGGTGAGGACAAGCATCCTTTGCAACAATAACTTGATCGGCTATTTTATAAATTACTAATGGCATATCCAATAGCATTGTAGCAGTTGGCTGTTCTGTAATATCACGTGCTAAGGCAATCGGATACCAGTGTTGGGAAAGCAAGTGCCAGTCATGCTCAGGAAAGGTCATATGGATCGGTAAATCTGGGTTAAATGTCGCAATGGCTTTGGTATTCATGATCTCAGTTTTCTATTCATTTAAAATGAATATAGATCAATACACCGTTCTAAGAAATTTCAATAAACTGAATAGATTGTTGATTTTTTTAGAACACAGTCTTTATTTAAATGTACTATTTTTTGATCATTCGATGAGTTTAAAGAAATCTAAAAACATACTTTTAAATTCAAAAATGTTGGAATTGTTTGGTTTTTAGACCATATTTGAATTAATAAAATTGTCATACTATTTTAGAGTGGGAAAAATGCTTTAAATCTTAGTCGCAATATTTTTTCAATTAATGGATGCATATTTCCTTTAAAAATCGAGCAGAGGGTGTAATAATTCAATGAAATATTGCAGCTCTGCTGAAAATAGCAATTTTTTAACAATAAAATTATTCGTTTATATAATTGATATTGATAAATATTTAATTAATTATCACACATCACATCAATTATCATCAAAGCGTCACAAAGTTGTAACCTATTTGTCATATTATCTGATCAAAATGCAGTTAACCAAAGTACAACACTTGAAGTTAAAAGAGTTGTAAATCAAATTGTATAAATGAGAGAAGACAGAATGCGCTTAAATCCACGTTATATCGCACTTGCATTAGCTGTATCTGGGGCAACTGTAGCAGGAACTGCTAACGCAGCTCGTGATACGATTCAAATTGCTGGTTCATCAACTGTATTACCTTATGCAAGTATTGTTGCAGAAGAATTTGGTAATACTTTCCCACAATTCAAAGCACCAGTTGTCGGTTCAGGCGGTTCTTCAGGTGGTTTGAAACAATTCTGTCAAGGTGTTGGCGACAACACAATTGATATCGCGAACTCTTCACGTGCTATCAAAGATACTGAAATCGCTGCATGTAAAAAAGCTGGCGTAAACCAAATCCAAGAAATCAAAATTGGTTATGACGGTATCGTATTTGCATCAAATGTAAAAAAAGCTGCGTATAAATTAAAACCTTATCACGTATTCACAGCATTATCTGCTCAATTACCTTCAAATGGTAAATTAGTTCCAAACCCATATACAACTTGGAACCAAATTGATAAATCTTTACCAAATGAGCCGATTACTTTAGTTATTCCTGCATCTAACCACGGTACTCGTGAAGTATTCCAAGAGAAAATGGTTGAAGCAGGTTGTGAAGCTTATGATTACTTCAAAAACTTAGACAAAGAAGCTCAGAAAAAAGCGTGCTCTACATTCCGTAAAGATGGTCGCGTAATCGAAATCGCTGGTGACTATACAGAAACTCTTGCTCGCTTAAAGACTTCACCAAGCGCTGTAGGTGTATTTGGTCTTGGCTTCTATGACTTGAACCGTGACAAGTTACGTGTTGCAACTGTAAACAACGTTGTTCCTTCTGAGAAGACAATTTTAAGTGGTCAGTACCCAGTTTCTCGCCCATTGTTCTTCTATGTGAAAGGCGAACACTTGAAGTCAATCAAAGGTTTACCACAATACGTAGAATACTTCTTAAACAAGAAAGTATCTGGTAAAGGCTCTAAGTTAGAAAAAGCTGGTTTGATCGCTTTGAGTGACAAAGAACGTGCAAAAATCCTTGCTGATTTTAAAGCTGGTAAAACAGTTAAATAAGTTTACTTAATAACGGAGGCTGGTGAGACTTAGGTTCATCGGCCTTTTTGTCTAGCTAAGTTTTTTCAAATGATGAAAATTGAGAAAACAGTGGAGATTACATGAATCTGCTACTTATCGGTGTGTTATTAGCCCTTGTGGCAATCGCATATCAAATCGGGCTGAGCAAAAGCCGTAACCTAGCAGGTAAGGGGAATAACTCAGTAGCACTACATTCTCGTCCTGTGTATTACGGGGCTTTGGTTGCCTTGTGGTGTGGTATTCCTGCTTTTTTAATTTTGATAATTTGGAACTTGGTTGAACCGAGTGTTTTACAACATATTATTTTTAATAATATCCCAGCATCCGTCAGTGCAACTTTAGATGAAGCAGGGCGTGATGTATTAATTGATCGTGTTCAAGCCATTGCTTCAGGTTTTGGTGTCACGGATCAAGCTGCGGCTTATGAAGTTGCTGCTGCACAACAATTAGCAAAATTTCAAACGATTGGGACTTTTGCTAAGTTAGCTGTAGTTATCAGTGTCGCGTTAGCTGGTTTAGTTTGGGCAAAGCGTAAAGTTAGTGAGCAATATCGTGCACGAAATCAGGTTGAAAAAACAATTAACGTTGCCTTGATTCTATGTTCTGGTGTTGCGATTTTAACAACTATTGGTATCGTTCTTTCGATGCTGACAGAAGCATTACATTTCTTTAAATTTGTCAGTCCTACTGATTTCTTCTTCGGTACAGAATGGAACCCAGGTTTCAGCACAACAGGAAATGCTGAAGGCAGTTATGGTATTTTGCCATTACTTTGGGGGACATTAATGGTCAGTGGTATCGCATTACTTGTTGCGGTTCCGATTGGCTTAATGATTGCAATTTACTTGGCAGAATATGCATCTCCAAAGCTGCGTGCTTGGGCAAAACCAATTATAGAAGTATTAGCAGGTATTCCTACTATTGTTTACGGTGTATTTGCACTTATGGTCATCGGACCATTCTTTAAAATGGTAGGTGAAAGTGTTGGTATCAATATCAATGCGACAAGTGCTTTGACTGCTGGCTTTGTTATGGGAATTATGATTATCCCATTCGTATCATCATTATCAGATGACATCATTACTCAAGTTCCACGTTCACTCCGTGATGGTTCTTTAGGTTTGGGTGCTACAAAATCTGAAACGATTAGACAAGTTGTTTTACCTGCTGCACTTCCTGGTATTACAGGCGCATTTTTACTTGCTGTTTCTCGTGCTGTTGGTGAGACCATGATTGTGGTACTCGCAGCAGGGAATAGTCCATTACTGCATGCAAACCCATTAGAAGCGGTTTCAACAGTGACGGTAACGATTGTAAAACAGTTAACTGGCGATACAGATTTCGCAAGTCCACAAGCATTGGTTGCATTTGCCCTAGGTTTAACGTTGTTTGTGATTACTTTGGGTCTAAACATTATTGCACTGTATATCGTGCGCAAATATCGTGAGCAATACGAATGAGTTCATCAAAGACATCTCCTTTGGATCCAAATGCGTTTGATCCTCAAGTGGCTGCTGAACAACGTGAACAGCGCAAAAAAGTTATCCAAAGCTCGTTGGCAAAACGTCATCGCAAAGAAAAAATGTTCCGTCTGGGAGGTTTTTCTGCAGTCGTGATTGGTTTGGCATTTGTTGCTTTACTATTCGGAAGTATTTTAGCGAGAGGCTTACCAGCTTTCTGGCAGAGTAGTATGACTGTTCCTGTTTATTTTGATCCTACGATCATTAATGCAGGACCGAAACCAAAACCAACTGCGGGTGAATCGCCAGCTCATTTTGAAGAGCGCTTTGTTGCTTGGCAAACTGAAATGGGTATGGTGGATTGGGATGCATTGATCGTAAATGGTATTGTTGCTAAAGACCCAGCACTTGAGTCGCAACGTGATTATTTGACTGGTATGTATACTAGCTCTGAAGCATACCGTTTACGTGATATGGTTCTTGCAAATCCAGCATTAATTGGCACTAAGCAAGAACTTAAATTCTTGGCAGATGCCAATGTCGATGTATGGTTATCTGGAAATATTGATCGTTCATTGCCTGATGATCAGCAACAACTTGATCCAGAAGTACGTCAACTCGCTGATCAGTTAGAAGCAAAAGGGATCATTGAAAGTACGTTTAATACCAACTTATTTGTTAGCCCTGACTCTCGTAGTTCTCCTGCAATCAGTGGTTTGGCTGGTGCATTCATGGGTTCATTGTTCATGATGCTCATCGTGATCGTGATCTCTATTCCAATTGGGGTTGCAAGTGCCATTTACTTGGAAGAATTTGCGCCGAAGAATATGATGACAGACATCATCGAAGTAAATATTAATAACTTGGCTGCTGTTCCTTCGATTGTGTTTGGTTTGTTAGGTGCTGCTATCTTTATCGGATGGATGCAACTGCCACTTTCAGCTCCGTTGGTGGGTGGTTTGGTTTTAAGTCTAATGACACTGCCAACTGTAATCATTACCACACGTGCATCATTGAAGGCAGTACCACCATCTATCCGTCAAGCTGCATTAGGTTTAGGTGCATCGAAAGTACAAACAGTCTTCCATCATGTATTGCCACTCGCGCTTCCTGGCATTATGACAGGTTCGATTATTGGTGTAGCACACGCATTGGGTGAAACAGCGCCATTACTCCTGATTGGTATGAGTGCCTTCGTTGCAAGTGTTCCGACATCACCACTTGATCAAGCAACAGCATTGCCTGTACAAGTATATTTGTGGCAAGGTAATGAACTACGTAACTTCTTTGAAGGACGTACAGCAGCAGCGATTATTGTGCTTCTAGCATTGATGATTGGTTTAAACAGCCTTGCTATTTGGCTACGTAAGAAATTTGAAGTGCGTTGGTAATTGAGGAGAGTACAATGAATACGATTGAAATTATGAACGCATTAGAAAAGGATAAGTCAGTGAATCCACAGCAAACAGAATCGAATTCATCTGAAGCACAAGTTCAGCAATCTAATACTGCTTTTGTTTCTCAGTTTGAAACGGCTTCATCAAATAAAAAGCCTAAAAGCAATGAAGTAAAAATCATGACCAAAGATGTTCATGTTTACTATGGTGAAACTGAAGCGATTAAAGGTATTGATCTTGATATCTATCAAAATGAAGTGATTGCTTTTATTGGTCCATCAGGGTGTGGTAAATCGACTTTCTTGCGTACTTTGAATCGCATGAATGATACGATTGATACTTGTCGCGTAACAGGTAAAGTCACTCTAGATAATCAAGATATTTATGATCCAAATCTTGATGTGGTTCTACTACGTGCGCAAGTTGGTATGGTATTCCAAAAACCGAATCCATTTCCTAAATCAATTTTCGATAACGTAGCTTATGGTCCTAAGCTACATGGCTTAGCTCGTGATAAATACGATTTGGAAGAAATCGTTGAAAACAGTTTACGTAAAGCTGGTCTGTGGGAAGAAGTGAAAGATCGTTTGAGTCAGCCAGGAACAGGTTTGTCAGGTGGTCAGCAACAACGCTTATGTATTGCACGTACAATCGCAGTAAGCCCTGAAGTGATCTTAATGGATGAGCCGTGTTCAGCACTTGATCCAATTGCAACTGCGAAGATTGAAGAATTAATTTCTGAACTTTCTGAGCAATATACGATTGCCATTGTAACGCACTCAATGCAACAAGCAGCTCGTGTATCTGATCGTACTGCTTACTTCCATTTAGGTGATTTGATCGAAGTGAACTCAACTGAGAAAATATTTACTCAGCCAGATCATCAATTAACTGAAGCATATATTACAGGTCGTTTCGGTTGATATTTTTACAGTGAAAAGAAGAGCCTTCGGGCTCTTTTTTTGTATAGGCAGATGAAAAAGAATCTATTTTTCAAAATCACTATTGAATTTTAACTCAACTGACCACATCTTAGACGGATAAAAGCCGAACTTAAGAGCACTTATTTTATGTTATTCCATTTACCTAAATTTCCTGCTGAGATTCGTATAAGTCATTTAAATGCGCGCGTGAATGAGCAAAGAAAAAGAATTGCGCAAACAACAGCATCTCGTTTGGAACTTTTACAACTGGTGCAACAGCTTGCAAAAGAAGCGAAAATTCGTAAAAAAAATGATCAGAAAATTTATGTGCTCGATTTCAAAGGTGATGTACAAGCCTCTGCTGTAGATACGATTCGTGAGGAAATTACCCTTATTCTAGCAACCGCAAAAGCAGGGCACGACCGCGTTGTAGTTCGTTTAGAAAGTCCTGGTGGAATGGTACACGGTTATGGTTTGGCTGCTGCTCAGTTAGTTCGTTTACGTGATGCGGGTTTTAATGTGACGATCTGTGTAGACAAAGTAGCTGCAAGCGGTGGCTATATGATGGCTTGTATTGCCAATGAAATCATTACAGCACCATTTGCTGTGGTCGGTTCAATTGGTGTGGTTGCACAGGTTCCAAACTTCAACCGTCTTTTAAAACAACATAACGTTGATTTTGAATTGTATACGGCTGGTGAGTATAAACGTACTGTGACAATGTTCGGAGAAAATACACCTGAAGGCAAGGCGAAATTTGAAGAAGAATTGCAACAAACGCATTCTTTATTCAAGCACTTTGTTGAAAAATATCGTCCTCAATTAGATATTTCAAAAGTGGCAACAGGTGAGCATTGGTATGGTGAAGATGCTCTCGCATTAAATTTGGTGGATAAGTTACAGACTTCGGATGAGTATTTACTTAGCTTGTTACCAAAACATGATGTATACGTGATCAATACTCGCAAACGCCCGACATTTGGTGAGAAACTTGGATTACAAGCAGCGCAAATGGCAGAAAGTTTAATTCCAGCAGTACTTGGGAAAATGACTGATACTCTAGTAAAAGCAAACAATACGCTCGTTCAAATGCGCGATCCTAAATTCTAAGTTAACAAAGAAATCTTTAAACCAGCTTCGGCTGGTTTTTTGTTTTATGACATCTGATTTTAATTGATGGTCAATTAAATAAAATGACAAAACTCAGCTTTGAATAGATTATTCTAAATGATTGCATTTGATATTTTAACGAACAGATTAAGTGCTTAATTATTCATTAATCTAAAGTTTTTAAAATAAAATTGATCAGTGGGTATAATAATGACAAGAGTTATCGTTTCTTCAAAGACGAGCCTAAACATTTTACAAGATGGACAAATCAAGGATGTCATATTAAGTCAGCCATCTATTATTCAATTAGGTATCAACCAAGAGAGTATAAAATCCATCATCAAGCAAGGCGATGATTTAGTCATTACTTTAAAAAATGGCGAGAAAATAATCATTCGTGATTTTTACAATGAAATGAATGCCAGTGAGCATACATTGGCGCTTAGCAATGATGATGGTAGCTACTCGATTGCCGAATTTGATGATTCGGGCAAATTTGTTCGTTACACATCATCAAGTCAAGCTGTACCTCAAGTTTCGACAGAGTTACCTACACAAGTCTCTTCAGTATCAGAACCCGCAGATGATCTTGGGATCACTAAATCGCAATTGATTAAAGGCGGACTGATAGCTCTGGCTGCTGAAGGTCTTTATTTGTTGGCAGTGAATGATGATGACGACAATAATAATGATAAAAATGATTCGACGGATATGATTGCTCCGATAACACCAACGGCAGTACTCAGTTCGGATACACAAACGATTACAGGTAAAACTGAAGCCAAAGCAAAAATTGAGATTAAAGACTCAACAGGAAAAGTCATTGCCACTGGTCTAGCGGATCAGGATGGAAACTATACAGTAAAACTAAACGAACCTTTAGTGAATGGAAGCAAAGTGGCTGTCTCTGCAATTGATAGTGCTGGTAATGTTTCGAAATCAACAGTTGTGACTGGAACTAAAGATACAATTGCACCTGATTCACCTTTGGCACAGCTTAATCAAGATGGCACTATTGTGACAGGCAAAGCTGAAGCAAATGCAAAAATAGAAGTTAAAAGTGCAGATGGTCAAACAACTATTGGCTCTGGAACAGTTGGTGCGGATGGTAAGTTCAGTCTGAGTTTGTCACCTGCTTTAACAGATAAAAATATTGCCAAAATTTATATTATCGATTCTTCAGGAAATCGTTCTGAACCTACAGATGTATTTGGTGCTAAAGATACAATTGCACCGACTAAGCCTCTGCTACAAACGGTAATGGATGATATTGGCGGTGGATCAGGAAATTTGAACAACACTTATAAGTGATATTTTGCTCCCCAAATGATGTTATAAACATCAATATATGGAGTATTTTATGGCACGTAGACCAAGAAGAAATCATT
>NZ_JBPKBJ010000010.1:0-61760 GCF_051390655.1 Acinetobacter sp. P1(2025) | reverse complement strand
TTCTACGTTTGATTGGTTTTGGGAAAAAAGAGGAATTTAAGAAAGTGCTCGCAATTTTAAGAAAGAAAAAGCCTGATAGGACAAGGGCTCTATGAAATTTGTCGTGTACAGAGCAAAATTTTACAAAAATATGATCCACTTATAGTTACAGTGTATCCATACCATCATTTTATGAAAATGTAGCAATTAATTTTGCTACACTGCAAGTCAGAAATTTATTTTTATTTTTTAGTTATTACAAAGATCGTGGCATTGCTATCTAAAACAATTCACTTTCTGGAACAACTTTTATGCAAACGCTAATTTCATCTGTTGTTAAACGTCTACGTAAAGTTTACCAAAAAGCCGAAGAATTCATCGAAGAAGAAAGAGAGTTTTCGCTTTCACAAGTATTTGTGAACGCGACGATGGAGCGTTATGTCACCGAAAAAGTTGAAATCATTAAAGACCTGCATGCTGATTTATATGATGGGTGGTTAAGACTGTACTCGACAATAGACGTCAAAGGTCTACATACCACCCTTTCTGTTGATTTAAAGCTGTTGCAAATGGAAATGAATAAAGATGTTCAACTTATGGTTTTTGAGCAAATCAGTAACACTCAAGTGATTGAAGCGAGTTTCAAAAACATTTTCCAAAAATGGGGCTTTCATCTTGCGATTTGGTATTACCAAAAGTTTCGTGAGGAAGATCCTTTAGGGAAAATTTTAGAACACTTTGAAGTCGTGACCGTAAAAGATGATTTACTTTATCTAGATTTAAATCGCTGGTTTAGTAAAAAGCCAAGTATTATTGAGACCCTGAGTAAGGTTCATGTAAATCGTGCACGTGTCCGCCCTGCAGAATTAATTGTTTGGGGAAATGTGAATCTTACAGCGATCCTCTCCCCATCCAATGAATTTGATGAGGAAGATGATTTAGATATTAGCGAAGTTACTCCAATCCAGCAAAAAGACTCAAAAAGATAATTCTAAACACCCTGTGGCAGCATGTTATTTATACTCTGCCACAGAAATTCCCAACTTCATGATTAATACGAAAAATTAACAAGCGCTTAGTAAAAAACCTGATCTTTTCTTCATAATCTACAGGCATAATAACAACAAATCGTAATGATATCTGGATGATCCCATCAAATGCTCATCCAAAGGACACAATGCTATGACAAACAAATTTACTAAGTTTTTGAGTATTGCAACGGTAACTTCTGCAACACTTGCTTGTGCAAGCTTCTTTAGCCATGCCTATGCAATGGCGCCATTCCAAGCGAGCTATCAATTTAGTTATAACAACAAGAATTTAGGTTCAGCAACACGTACATTATCTCAGCAAGGCAACAACTGGACATATAAATTTGTTGCTAAAGCGGGTGGTATTGCTTCTGCATCTGAAACCAGTCAATTTGCTTTCTCAGATAACAAAATCACTTCACAAAAGTTCAGTCGCACCAGTAAAATTTTAGTGCACAACAACACGATGAATATTAACTTCAATCCAAGTGCTAAAGTGATTAACACCCAAAAAGATGACAAGAAACGTTCTTTTGCTTGGCAAGCTGGTGTTTTGGACGAGTTAAATGCTGAGTTACAAGTTCGTGAAGATTTAAAAAATGGCAATACCTTGCAACCACGTTATTATATTTCGGATGCGAAAGGTGTCGATGAGCGACGTTTTATTAAACAAGGCACTGAAAGTATTAAAACCAGTTATGGAACATTTAATACGATCAAAGTCGTGTTACAACACAGCAAACCTGAACGCAATACCGTATTTTGGTTAGCTCCAAAATTAGATTATCTTCCTGTCAAAGTGACACATAATGATGGTAAATCATCCTATGGACTATTATTGACTGGCTATTCGGGTAAAACCAATTAACCATCTGGTCAATTTTAGCTTGCAATTTTTTGGATGCTTTTTAAAATATGCCTTTGCTTGAAAAAGCATCCGTTTAGAGGATTCTCCCGTGTACGCTTTAGAACAGAAAATCTTAAATGAAGGTATCGTTCTATCTGATCAAGTATTGAAAGTTGACGCTTTCTTAAATCACCAAATCGATCCTGTGTTAATGCAACAGATTGGTAAAGAGTTTGCTGCGCGTTTTAAAGATGCAGGCATTACTAAGATTATTACCATTGAAGCATCTGGGATTGCACCTGCGATTATGGCAGGTTTAGAGCTTGGTGTTCCTGTGATTTTTGCTCGTAAATACCAGTCATTGACTTTAAAAGATGATCTTTATCGTTCTAAAGTGTTCTCATTCACTAAGCAGACTGAAAGCACAATTGCTATTTCAAATAAGCATCTTAATTCAACTGATAAAGCGTTGGTTATTGATGACTTCTTGGCGAATGGTCAAGCTGCATTAGGTTTAATCGATCTTATTCATCAAGCAAATGCTGAAGTTGTAGGCGTGGGTATCGTGATTGAAAAATCATTCCAGCCAGGTCGAGATGTATTACTTGAAAAAGGTTATCGCGTGGAATCCTTAGCACGTGTTAAATCCCTTGCTGATGGCAAAGTAACCTTTGTTACTGAATAAAGATGACTAGAAACAAAGAGCGCTTATAGAGCGCTCTTTGTATTTTTAAAGAATAGAAATATTATAAGCAGGAATAATCAAGTATCATTCCCTATCAAAGATGTTGAGCAGATTAAGCTGTTTTAACATGTAAGTTCACAAACGATTTTAGAGAGCGTTATGCGTACATATTTAGACCTTTTACAACATATCCTAGACAATGGCGGTGACAAGGGTGACCGTACAGGTACAGGTACACGTTCAGTATTTGGTCATCAAATGCGTTTTGATCTTTCTAAAGGTTTTCCATTACTAACCACTAAGAAAGTTCACTTTCGTTCAATTGTAATTGAGCTTCTTTGGTTCCTCAAAGGTGATACTAACGTTCAATATCTCAAAGACAATAAAGTCACTATTTGGGATGAATGGGCAACTGCTGAGCAAACCGCTCGCTTCGGTCGACCTGAAGGTGAGCTTGGTCCTGTATATGGGCATCAGTGGCGTAATTTTGGTGCTACTCAAAATGAAGATGGTAGTTACCAACAAAATGGTTTTGACCAAATTAAATGGCTCATCAATGAAATCAAAACCAATCCGAATTCACGTCGCTTAATCGTTTCGGGCTGGAATCCAAATGAGGCAGGTAAGGTTGCTTTACCACCTTGTCATACTCTGTTCCAATTTTTTGTACATGATAACAAACTCTCCTGCCAACTTTATCAACGTAGTGCAGATGTATTTTTAGGTGTGCCATTTAATATTGCTAGCTATGCCCTACTCACCCATATGATTGCACAAGTCTGTGGTTTAGATGTTGGGGACTTTGTTTGGACTGGTGGTGATACACACTTATATGCAAACCACTTTGAGCAAGCCAAATTACAACTTACTCGTGAACCGTTACCGTTATGTCAGTTAAAGCTCAATCCTGATGTCAAAGATATTTTCGACTTTAAGTTTGAAGACATCGAAATCGTAGGATACGAATCACATCCAGCAATTAAAGCACCTGTAGCAGTTTAACGATAAGTGAGATCAAGAAAATGGCATGGCAAGGTATCGAAGTTGTTCACGTTGTCGCAATGGATAAGAACAACTGTATCGGCAAAGGCAATGCACTGCCTTGGCATATCTCTGCTGATCTAAAACATTTCAAAGCGATTACTCAAGGTGGCGTTGTCATCATGGGTCGTAAAACTTTAGAGTCTATGGGTCGCGCGCTACCTAATCGTGTGAATTGGGTGATTACTCGTGATCCATCATGGCAATTTGAAGGTGTAAAGATCGCTCATAGCATTGAAGATGCCTTGAATGAAGCACTTACAGACGTACAACATTCTGAAAAAGCGTCTTTATTTATTATTGGTGGTGGAGAGATTTTCACTCAAACCCTCAACATCGCTGATCGTCTAGAATTGACTCATGTTGATTTAGATGTACAAGGTGATGCACATTACCCGAAAATCTCTGAGGATTTCCAAAAAGTAAACTCAGAACATCATCAAGATGAAAAATCGCTGGTTAAGTTTGAGTTTGCGACCTATCAAAAATAAATAATGGATCGCACAGGACTATGCAGAATATTGGATCACGTGAGTTTTTTCTCGCTTTAGGAATAGGTCTGCTCCATAGTCTTTTCACCTTATTTGTGGTCCTGTCTAGCGTGTGGTTATGTCTTGCACTTTGGATCCAACAGCCTCTTGGTTCAGTCTTCAGTCGTATTGTGATTGTGGTCTGGACCATTTTTGCTTTAAGTCTAATTGGTGTATACGTTAGTGGTCATCTTTTCAGCCGTCGCACAGATATCATTATTTACTGCCTTGCATTTGCTTGTTCATTGATCTGGTATTTTTCCATTCAAGCGAAACAAGACCGCGAATGGGATCCTGAAGTTGCACAGCAGCTTTACTATGAAAAAGAAGGTGATCTTGTCCATTTGTATAATATTCGGAACTTTAGCTGGCATACAGATGGAAGCTATGAAATACACTGGGAAGATCGCAAAATAGATTTAAATAAAATCACAGGTGTTAATGTCATTACTTCCTACTGGATGGGTCCACAGATTGCACACACCCTAGTAAGTTTTGATTTTTCAGATCAAAAACCACTGGTCTTTTCAATTGAGATCCGAAAAGAAAAAGGCGAAGAATTCTCTGCTGTTGGAGGTTTTTTTCGAAAATATGAACTTAGCCTAGTTGCATCAGATGAAAAAGATATTGTGTATACACGCAGTAACGTTCGTCATGAGCAAGTGTATTTATTTCCAATCAAAATGCCCGCAGATCAACGTAAGGCATTATTTATAGAGTATTTACATAAGGCAGATGAATTACGAGCAGAAGCAAAATGGTACAATACTTTAACCAGTAACTGTACTACGCTGGTATTTGATATGGCTCAAGCAATCAATCCCCAACAACTACCTAAAGATTACCGATTGCTTGCCTCTGGATACTTACCTAATTATTTATATGATCTCGAAGTGCTCAACCAAAATTACAGCTTAAAAGATTGGTATCGTTTAGCACATATTAATCATCGTGCTGAGCAATTTGATCAACAAATGGATCAAAGTAGTGAAAATTTCTCAAAAATAATCCGTTTAGGTATTCCAACAGCAGATTAGATTACATACCGACACGAAATCCACAGCCATTCTTCATTTTTTTAATTCGCAATTAAAATAAAATATTCACATGAATAAGGAAATAAAATTATGTTAAGACCATTTCTCATCAGCCTAGGTTTAGCAACTACAGCCATCGTGAGCGCATGCGCTACGACAACATAATTAAACTCAGCTCAAACGCTTGATCATAGCACTTGGATTGCAACACAAATTCAAGGCACACAACTTGCTTCAAGTAATAACCCTCGTAGCCCACATATTCAATTTGAAAGCTCAACTCAAAGCTTTAGTGGATCAGATGGTTGCAACCGAATTCGCGGTTCATTTAAAACTGAAAATAATCAATTAAAACTTGGACCTGTCATGTCAACCAAAATGGCTTGTATAGGCGATAATGCTGATGTTTCACGCCAATATTTAGATGCTTTATCGCAAACACAACGTTACAGTTTGAAGGCGAATACTTTGCAACTACTCGATCAATCTGGAAAGGTACTGATTCAATTTAACTCATCAGCACACATACACCATTAAATCTAATTCACCCCATAAAAAGTACAGACTTAACTGACTCTTAGGGCTTTACTTTTTTTTGGGTTCGTTTACTTTAGTAGCATTCTTAAAATAAAAATTGGGGAGTTACATGCAACAAGCTTTATTTGGCGGTGGTTGTTTTTGGTGTGTAGAAGCTGTTTTTCTACAACTTAAAGGTGTTGAAAAAGTCGTTAGTGGCTACGCCGGTGGTCATATTGCAAACCCAAGTTATGAACAAGTATGCCAAGGTGATACTCAACATGCTGAAGTCGTGCAAATTGACTTTGATGAACAGCAAATCAGTTATAGTGATTTATTAAATGTATTCTTTGCCACACATGATCCAACAACATTAAATCGTCAAGGGAATGATATTGGTACGCAATATCGCTCGGTCATCTATTATTTTAATGATGATCAAAAAGCACAAGCACAGCAAATGATTGAAAACCTAATCAGTGAGGGTTTAAATATTGTTACAGAGCTAAGCCCCGTACCAACGTTCTACCCAGCAGAAGATTATCATCAAAATTTTTATGCGCGTAATCCTTCACAAGGTTACTGCAATTTTAGTATTCCCCCAAAGCTCTCTAAACTACGCTGTAAGTTTACTGAGCTTCTTAAAACAGAATAGACATAAAAAAGCAACTCGATGAGTTGCTTTTTTAAATCCTAAATCATTTTAATTTTCACTGACAAAGGCAATATCACTCAAACCTGCTTCACTGGCACGCGACATCACCTGAGCAACCGTATCATATTTCGACTCTTTATCTGCACGCAGTTGAACCGTAGGTTTTTGTTCAGCCTGTCCCGCTTCTTGGAAACGCTTTTCTAGCTCTTCTAAACTAATTATCTGAGCATCCCAAGCAACTTCGCCATTTTGATTAATGCTAATGGTTATGGCTTTCGGCGGTGGATCAATAATTTCAGCCGTGGTTTTTGGTAAGCTTAATGGAATTGATGGGTTAGCAACCGTTGCTGTGACTAAGAAAATAATCATCAATACCAACATAATGTCGATCAGAGGAATGAGATTCATCTCATTCATACCACTGTCGTGGTCTTCACCCAATTGGAAACCCATTTTAAGCTTGACCTCCAACTAAACTTTGTTGAGTCGCTTTAGCTTCGGTTTTCGTCGTGCTTTCTTGTTGCAACATCGTATCGATCAATAAACTATGTGCCTGATCTTGTAAGTCATGTGCTAAACCACGATTGAAACGTACACAGATGTTATAAGCAAGTACCGCAGGAATCGCAACTGCAAGACCAAGACCCGTCATAATCAATGCCTCACCCACTGGTGTTGCTACTTGAGCTAAACCTGCTTGACCGCTCTTACCGACAGCAACAAGCGCGTGGAAGATTCCCCAGACTGTACCAAACAAACCAACGAATGGTGCGATCGAAGCAATGGTACCCAATACAGATACGCCTTTTTCCGCTTGAGACTTTTCAGCAGAAATTTGACGTAACAATGCTTGCTCAGCAACCGCTTTACGTTGTTCAAACGTCAATAGTTGTAGTTTAGATTTGAGCGACGTCAAAGCTTGAGCAAGTTGAGCATAAGCCTGTTGTTTTAATTGGCGAGTTCCCATTAAACGTAGAATAAAAATCGTCCACGTTGCAATCGACATTGCTAAAAGGATGAAATACAGAGTTTTACTTACTGCATCTGCATGTTGCCAATAAACTGAAAAGTTCATATACGAACTCCTGATTTAATCTGTCACAAGGACTCAAATTGATTAAGGATTAAACTCAAACGGTTGCTCTGTTTTAATCGGGTAAGCAACGCCATTTTCCATATACGGTTTAAATTTAGCATTTCGCACTGCACGTAATGCTTTTTCATCTAAATTCGGTAAGCCACTACTACGGGTAATACGTGCCGTAGTCACTCGACCTTTCTCATCAGCTTCAATATACACCGTAATCAAACGAGTCTGATTTTCTAAATCTCTCGGGGTAAATGAAACTTTTGGCGAACGGCTCCATTGAATACCAGCACCTCCAATTGAAACACGTTTTGGTGATGGGTCAGCCGCAGGTTGTGGTTTCACAACTTCTTGAACAGGTTGAGGCTTTTCAACCACTTTTTCTGTTACGACAGTACTGACAACTTTCGTTTCAATCTTAGGTTCGACTTTCGGTTCTGTTTTCTGAATCACTTGTTTTGGTGTTTCAGTTTTGACTTGCTGAACTTTTTCAACTTTTTTAGGCGGTGGAGGTAAAGGTTTATCAACAACCTTGACTTCTTTCACCTCTTTTTTAGGTTCAGGTTTTGTTTGTTCTTTCGGTTTAGGTAATTCAGGCTGTGTGACTTCTTTAATCTTAACAAACTTTACTTTTAAAGGCTCTTTTTCAATTGGTCGCAGTTCAATCGTTTTCATGTGACTCACCGCCCACAAAACGCCAGCGTGTCCAATCACAACTGCAACAAGAGCAGCGATGACTTTCTTTTTCATCGAATAAGGTGCGTTGAATGTAGCAGGAGATTGACTCATAAGAATCTAAGTACCTAATAGATGATGATACTTTCGAAAAAGCGATTTCAATCATCGGATAGAACAATAAAAGTGCCGTAATAATAAATGAGAAGTGTTTTCATTTGCAACTATTTTTTTGTGAATCTGCCGATTAGCTCACAACAAATCACCCACAAAAACCAATGTTATAACATTACAATAAATACATAAAAAAAAGCACGCGTTTATGCATGCTTTATTTTTTAATTTATTTATTGAAAAACAACAGTTTTATTGCCATCAACAATAATACGATCTTCTAAATGCCATTTGACCGCACGGGCCAACACATTACGTTCAACGTCTTCACCAAGCTCACGTAATTGTTCGACGTTATAATCGTGGCTTACACGTTCAACGTCCTGCTCAATGATTGGTCCCTGATCAAGATCAGCTGTTACATAATGCGCAGTTGCTCCAATCAGTTTCACCCCTTTTTCATATGCTTGTTTATATGGGTTTGCGCCCACGAAAGCAGGTAAGAATGAATGGTGAATATTGATGATCTTCATTTCCCATTGAGCAACAAAATCTTCGCTTAAGATCTGCATATAACGGGCTAAGATTAATAAATCGTTGCCCTGCATCATGTCATTGATCTGTGCATAAGCTTCAACTTTATTGTCTTTATTCACTGGCACAACGTGAAATGGGATACCAAAGTTTTCAACAGCATCACGCAAATCAGGATGGTTTGAAATGACTTGAGTAATTTCACATGGCAATGATCCACGTGCATGACGCCATAAAAGCTCTAATAAAGCATGATCAACTTTTGAAACCAAAATACCAACTTTCTTCAATTCATTTACAAAAGTCAGTTTCCACTGCATCTCATAACGTTCAGCAACGTTAGCAGCAAAGGTTTGCATCAAGGCTTCTTTACGAGATTGCAAATGATCAAGTTCAAATTCAACACGCATAAAATAACGTCCGCCCTGAGCTTCTGTCGCGTATTGATCAAGTGCGGTAATGTTTGCTCCCTGATGATACAAAAAGCTCGATACAGCTTGCACGATTCCCGGCTTGTCTTCACAAGTAATCAGTAAACGTGCTGTATTGGCAGTGGTCGTGTTCATGTGGTTAATATCACTTATTCAAATCAAATTAAAATCAAGCCGAGCATTCTAGCTCTTTTTTGCGTCTGACTAAATACCTGATCACGACTCATCGTCATTTTTAAGGTTGGATAAACTTGCAAACAAATCGGATGGACCAAGTGACTGGAGCAACTGTTCATAAGTTTGACGACTTTCACCCATTAAATATGGTCCTTCTAAAAACACCATCTGTCTCAATGCTTGCCAAACCCACTTTTCTTCTAAGTGTGTGTTATCACTAATATACCCAGACATGTACAAGAAGTTAGTCCAGTTGGTAAGAACGATCCACAAGTTAATAATCAATGCCTCAATTTCAGAATCGGTCATCTTCATCAAACCAGCATCCACAAAGGCACGATAAATCTTTTGCCCTTGCTGCATCACTTGCCCTGCAAATCGCGGGTAGATTTTTCTAAAGTCTTCATTATTTTCTACAAGATGATAAACATCACGATGAATAAAGCGATAAGCCCAAAGTTGGTTGCTCAACACCTGAAAATAACTAATTTTATCGTTTGCATTGAGTGGACGATCAACGGGTAAGGCTAACATTTCCAATGTCTCAGCCTGATATTGCTGAGCCAACTCTTTAATAATTTCTTGTTTATTACGAAAGTGATAATACAAGTTGCCAGGGCTAATCCCCAGCTCAGCCGCAATATGGTTGGTTGTAACCGAACGCTCTCCACGCTCATTAAACAACTGCAAACTGATTTGCAAAATTCTATCTTTAGTTTTGTTCGGTTTAGCGTGCGACATCGTTTTTAACCATCTATAACATTATCAATAGGTTATAAAGCAAACTCATAAAGCGACTTGACACTTTAGAGTATTTACTCTAAAAATTAAAAAATAATAAGCTTTATTTTGGTCCACTCCTATGAACAGTCAAACAAAAACAACCGCTATGACACCTCATGTTGATGTAAAACGGCTACATGATTTGCTTGATCAGCAAAAAGCAGCTTACCAACGCCATCCTGTACCAAGTGCCAAAGAACGTATTGAACGTTTGGCTCGACTTAAAAATATCTTGGTAAAATATCAAGATCAATTTGCTAACGCAATTAATCAAGATTATGGCAATCGTGCGGTAATGGAAACCAAAATTGGTGAAGTTCTTACATGTTTGGAACACATCAAATATTACAGCAAGAATTTAACAGAATGGATGAAACCATCTAAGCGTCATATCAGCATGTTACACCAACCAGCAAAAGGTTGGGTAGAATATCAACCATTGGGCGTGATCGGTGTTATTGCGCCATGGAACTACCCGTTATTGCTTTCAGTTGGTCCTTTGATTTGTGCATTGGCAGCGGGTAACCATGCCATGATCAAAATCTCAAGTGCATCATCAAACTTTGGTTATGTTCTTGAAAATGCTTTAGCAGAGGCATTTCCACAAGAGTTAGTTGCTGTTGTAAATGGTGGCGGTGTTATTTCTGATGCTTTCAGCCATCTACCATTTGATAAAATGATTTTCACAGGTTCTACATCTGTTGGTAAAACAGTGATGGCAGCGGCAGCTGAAAATCTAGTTCCTGTGATTTTAGAACTTGGCGGTAAATCACCAGCTCTCGTTCATTCAGCAATGAACATTCGTGATGTAGCTCAACGTATCGCTGTTGGTAAACTTTGGAATGCGGGTCAAACTTGTGTTGCTCCAGACTATATGTTCTTACCTAAGGGCAAGACTGAAGAGTTTACAAAGCACTATAACGACTTTGTGAACACAATGTACCCAACCCTTCGTGATAATAAAGATTACACCTCTATTATCAATGACAAGCAATACAATCGTCTGCAAAGCTACTTAGAAGATGCACGTGACCAAGGCGCAACCATTGTTGAGTTGAACACGAAAAATGAATCTTTAACTGACGTTCGTAAGATTGCTCCAACATTGGTTACTGGTGTAACAACTGAAATGCAAATCATGAAGAATGAAATCTTCGGTCCAATCTTACCTGTTCTAGAATATGAACATATTGAAGATGCGATTCAGTTCATCAATAACCATCCACGTCCATTGGCATTCTATTATTTTGATATTGATAATGCTCGTGCTGAATACGTAGCAAGTCGCACGCACTCTGGGCATTTTGGTATTAACCAAACACTGACCCACGTTGCACAAGATGATCTTCCATTTGGTGGCGTTGGTGCATCAGGTATGGGCAAATATCATGGTAAAGAAGGTTTCTTTAGCTTCTCTCATGAACGTTCAGTCATGTCGAATCCTGTAAGCCCTAAACTTTATAGCTTGAAGTTCATCCTTCCACCGTATAATAAAGCGATGCATAAAGTGCTTTTAAAAACACTATTCCGCTAAGCTGATCAAGGCATGATCTATCACACTAGATCATGCTCTGTTTTTACCAAATTCGCTTGTCTTTTAATCGTATTTTTGGTATAAAACGCCCCTTGAATGATTTCATCCGTTTACTTGAATGGCTAGTTGCACGAAACGGTGCTGTATAAACTAGCAATGGAGTTCACCATGTCTAAGGTTTGCCAAGTTACCGGCAAGCGTCCTATCGTTGGTAACAACGTATCGCACGCAAACAACAAAACCAAACGCCGGTTCGAGCCGAACCTGCACCACCACCGTTTTTGGTTAGAAAGCGAAAAGCGTTTTGTACGTCTTCGTTTAACCACTAAAGGTATGCGTATTATTGATAAATTGGGTATCGAGAAAGTTGTTGCTGATCTCCGTGCTCAAGGTCAAAAGATCTAAGGAGTCTGAACAATGCGTGATAAGATTCGCCTCGTTTCTACAGCTGGTACAGGTTATTTCTATACCACTACTAAAAACAAACGTACTATGCCGGAAAAAATGGAAATCAAAAAATTTGATCCAAAAATCCGTCAACACGTAATTTTCAAAGAAGCTAAAATTAAATAATTTTAGTTCTTTAAAAAAAACGACTTCTCATGAAGTCGTTTTTTTTACTTTAAATTTCCTATCTTTTAAGATTTCTTTCTCTCACTGTATAAATGCGCTAGGCTTTAGAAAGTGTTACAGCAATTTACATAATTTTTTTTGATAAATAAAAAAATTATCATCAACAAATTCGATTTTAATTGCTAAAATTTTAAGCTACTTGCTTTGGCATTTTTTATGCTTATTTTATTTTGACCTTAACCGCAACGATTAAGGAGCTTCGATGCCACATGATGTTGATTTAATTATATTACTTGCTGTTGGCTTTGGTATGGCTCTTATTTTTGGCTATATCGCAGCACGTTTACGCCTACCTCCTTTGATCGGTTATTTAATTGCGGGCATTATCATTAGCCCAAATACACCAGGTATCGTCGGTGACATTCATCTAGCCAACCAGCTTGCAGAGCTAGGTGTTATGTTTTTGATGTTTGGTGTAGGAATGCACTTCTCCCTTAACGATCTATTACAAGTTCGACGTATTGCTTTACCTGGGGCTATTCTTCAAATCGCTGTCGCTACCCTCTTAGGTATGGGAGTTTCAATGCTCTGGGGCTGGGGTTTTGGCTCAGCACTCATTTTTGGTTTAAGTCTTTCCTGTGCCAGTACGGTTGTATTATTAAAAGCCCTAGGGGATCGTGGTTTACTTGATTCTGTTAATGGAAAAATTGCTGTCGGTTGGCTATTGGTTGAAGACCTTGTCATGGTCTTGGCTTTAGTGTTGTTACCTGCAACTGCAGTTTTACTGGGCGGGCATGCATTACCCAACACAGATCCATCTCAAAGTATTTGGGTCACGATTGGTATTACTTTACTAAAAGTCACAGGCTTTATTGCATTTATGTTGATCATCGGCAAACGACTAGTTCCGATGATCATGCAGTTTGTCGCTCGTTTGGGTTCTCGTGAGTTATTTACGCTTACGGTAGTTGCTGCTGCAGTTTCAATTGCATATGGCTCTTATGCTGTATTTGGCGTTTCTATGGCACTCGGTGCGTTCTTTGCAGGAATGGTGGTTAAAGAGTCTGACTTTAGCCATCGTGCTGAAGAAGAAACCCTTCCGCTACGTGAAATTTTTTCAATTTTATTTTTTGTTTCCGTTGGAATGCTCTTTGATCCAAGAATATTGGTCGAAGAACCACTCCATATCTTGGCTGTTGTCGCAATCATCATGGTCGGTAAAACATTAGCTGCCATGGCATTGGTTTTATTCTTCCGTTATCCAATCAATACTGCATTGACTGTCGGTGCAAGTTTGGCACAAATCGGAGAATTCTCTTTCATTTTAGCGACGCTAGGTTTAGCTCTAGGATTACTCACCCCTGAGGCGCAAAACCTCATTCTTGCAGGTGCATTATTTTCAATTACACTTAATTCTTTTGTGTTTTCTGCAATTGAACCTGCGCAGCGTTGGATTCGTGAGCGCTCACATTTAGCCCGTCTACTAGAGCGTAGTGGTGACCCATTAGCAATGTTACCTGACGAAGTTGACCAATCCTATCTTCGTGATCAGGTGGTGATCATTGGCTATGGTGGTGTTGGACGTCGTATCAGTGAAAATCTGATTGAGCAGAACATCAAAGTCGTTATTGCCGAAGAAAATCGTGAGATTGTTGAGAAGTTACGTGCCAGTGGTATTGCAGCCGTGAGTGGTGAAGCCACTGAACCAAATGTATTGATCCAAGCGCATATTCAACATGCACGTTTATTGGTGATTTCACCAATGGATATCCTCGACATTCATCGAATTGTCGATATCTCAAAACAGCTAAATCCTGAGATACAGGTATTAATCTGTGCCGAGAGTAAGGAAGAAGCCGCTGTTATCCGTGAGGAAAATATTGGTGAGGTATTCTACGCAAAAGAAGAAATGGCAAAGAATATGAGCCATCATATTTTGAATCAGATCGAGCTTGCACATCAACCAAATGCTCATTGATTATTTGGTCATATAAAAAAGCGTACTCAAGGTACGCTTTTTTATTATTAGCTTAAATGTTTAGGTTTTTCATCAACGACTTCAGCTTGCCACTGATTCATTTGTTTCTCTAATAAACCAAATAGAGCTGCTTGAATCATATGTTGTGCCACAAGAGGTGTTTGATCACCTAAGATCGCTTTTACTTCTTCACTGAACTGAATTTTTACAAGAGGTTCATTTTCTGAACCTGCATTACGTAAAGCAAGCTCACCACCTTCGAGTTGAACCAATTCAAGAATCGCTTCCTGACTACCAAATAATTCTTTTAACTGTTGCATAGACATCTATTTTCTCCATGATTCAACATGGTGGCAAAGCACCCTTGCACTTTACAATCTCACGTCTTACTTATATAGGTACGGCGTGCTTAGATTTCAAGTCAGTAACGATCTTGCTGGAGTTAGAATTCAACCATTTCATTACGAAAACCATCGATCAAATGACTCAATTCACGATGCCATTCTCGGAGAATCTTTGAATCTGGCAACCACGCTTGAGGACTTTGAGTGACTTTAATAATCAGGTTTGAAGATGTTTCACTTTCTGGCTCAGGAGAAGTTGGTTCAGGCGCGTATTGGCACATGCGATAAGCACGTTTTAACTCAGCAATGAACCCATCTTTGGCCAATTGCTGCAATACAGCAACCTCTGGAGAAACTTGACCTTTATCAGCCATGTGTTCTTCAATTGATTTAAATGTTGGTTGCATATCATTGAGACGATAATAGCGAACCAATTCTTGCAAAAATGCCAAAATTACACCATGCAAATGAAAAACTGCTGCTTCGCGATGTGCCTGTGCTTGTTGGATATTGTCAGTTTGCTCTGCTTGTTGACATGCGAGTCGAGCAAAATAGAGTTTTTGATTGGTACGATCGGCATGATAGCGAGCAACACGAGACATAATAAATCCCTATTTTCATTTAAAACGAAAACTGATTGTAAAGCGTATTGGAGATGAAAAAAATAGCACTTATAGATTCAATTCAAGACGATAAAGTTTTCGTTTCGCAATTGCTTCAATTGGTTGCTTTAAAGGACGTACATTTGAAATAACCCAAGCGAAATATCCATCCGCCCAATCAGTTGCACAAGCTGCATCAATTTCTTGAGCTAACCAAGGATGTACTGACTCGATATCGATTAAAGCCACTACTTTGCCCATCTCTTCATCGCCATCATTATTCAAAAAGTGCGTGTTCTCAACAATCACTAAATCTTTAAGCGGTAATTTCTCAGGTCGCCACGAGCGAACCTCTAAGGTCTTTGCCTTGTACAATTCGCTCAGCATTTTGAGCAACAATCGATAAGACTTGATATTGCTTTGTCATTAAGGATTAAGCTTTATCTTCAGCTATTTTTACACGAATCCCAAGACCTTTGAGTTTTAATGTATTTAGCCCTTTCACGGCTTTAATCGCTTCGCGTGGATTTGGCATTTCAACAAAACCAAAACCTTTGGATTTACCAGTCTCAGCATCTTTGACTACAACACAAGAATCGACTTTGCCATAAGCTTTGAATAAGTCGAGGATTTCTGCGTCTGTCACCAAACGATCTAAATTGCGAACTAAAATTTTCATGTTAAAACCTAGAGATGATTCACCATGAAGTGAATCAAAAGAAAGAATCACTCTAGTTTAATCGAAATCTATGCCAAAACCTAAATTGATTGTGCTTGAGCGAGCACGATTCGTTTGCCCATATGCACGAGGAATGTCACGATGGATTTGAATATCCACTAAATGTTGAGGTAAATCATTTAGAAAGTAGCTTTCTATTTTTCTACCCAATTCATCATATTGATCTTGTGACCATAAATTTAAATTTTGTTTGGTTAAAATCAACTCATTTTCTGCACGCGTCAATGCGACATACAAAACACGTCTCTCCTCTTCGACATCGTCAAAATCACCCTGCGCCCGTGCATGTGGATATTGATTGGGAGATACATGTGGAACATAACAGACTTTTTGTTCAGCTCCTTTTGCAGAGTGAATCGTAATCAAAGTCACTAAGTCTTGATCGGGTGTCTTGTCAATTTCTGATATCGAAATTGGGTCAAGTACATATTCTTCTAAAAATTCACCAAGTGAATGATGCTTACGTGCTAATTGTTTCACCAAATCAAAATCTTTGACTCTGCGTGACCAATCTTTGGTTTTGTAGTTATTTTCTAATTGCTCATTTAAAGCATCCAAAGCTAAGCCGATACAAGCTTCCACATGCTGCTGTAATACATCTAATTGCATCAAGATCAAAATCGCTTGTTGTGGCACTTTGCCATGTCGTTCTAATCGCTGACAACGTGCTTCGATATCAGGCAACTGAATGAGCTCTTGTGCTAATTTACTTGCTCCAACATCACCTACACCATCCCAAAGCGTCAAAAAGCGCATCCAAGCTAAATCATCCTGTGGATTGACACTGACGCGAAGCAAACTTAAAACATCTTTGACATGAGCAGATTCAAGCAACTTGACACCACCGATAAATCGATAAGGAATATTCGCCGCAATCAAAGCCCCTTCCAAATACCGCCCGCTAAAACCTGAACGTAATAAAATCATATGTTCTGCCCAAGCAGCACCCTGCGAATGCCGTTGATTTAGATCTTGAACAATCCAATTGGCTTCTTCAAACTCATTACTCAGGATATGCAATTGTGGTTTTAAACCATTTCCTCGATAGGCTTGTAAATGCTTGTCATAACCAATTTGGCTTTGCTCAAGTAACCAATTGGATAAATCTAAAATACCTTGGGTCGAGCGATAATTCATTTCTAAAGTCAATACTTCAGCATCTGGTACACGCTCTTTAAAGTGATGAATATTTTCAAAATCTGCACCACGAAAACCATAAATAGATTGAGCATCATCCCCAACACAAAATAATTTCACCTTACCTACCAAAGGTTGCAATAAAGCCCATTGCAGTGGATTAGTATCCTGCATTTCATCGACTAACAATGCTGCACAGAAACCCGTCACCCACTTCACCAACTCAGGTGAGTTTTGTAAATGCACCGCCACAATCGAAAGAATGTCGTCATAATCGAGGAAATTACGCTCTTGCTTGCGCTGCTCATAGGCTTTCATCAACTCGGCGATTTGCGACTTATACTCTACAGCTTGCGGTAATTGCTCGAATAAAGCATCAGATAATTTGGTTTTCGTGTTCCGTGCATAAGAATATAAATCACATAATTCAGCAGCTTTTGGCAACACATTACCTTTATCCTTACCACGCAATAAGCGGAACATCAGCAATTGATCATCTCGATCAATGATACTGAATTGGGTCAAACCAAAAGCGCGTGGATTACGGCGTAAAAGATACATACAAAAGGTATGAAATGTTGAGGCACGTAAACCTTTGGATTGTGCCCCCATATGTTGTTCAACTCGCGTAACAATCTCACTGGCAGCTCGCCGGGTAAACGTTAGAATTTGGATCTGCTGTGCAGGTAAACCTTGATCAATTAAATATGCTGCTCTAGCTACAATCGTTTTAGTTTTTCCACAACCCGCCCCTGCTAAAACTAAACAGTTATGCGCAACCGTAGTGGCTGCTTGTTTTTGTTGAGGGTTGAGTTCATCAATTAGCTTGGCGAGCGTCATAAAATTGGTCAATCAGAAATTAAAGGCTATTTTAGCAGACTAAAACTGCATCGCGGTTTTCAACTATAAAACAAAAAGAGCATGTATCAACATGCTCTCAATATTTCAATAATTGTCGAATGTTAAATCACAGTTGAACTGTGTGGGAGCTGTTTGATTGCACTTGCAAAAGTTAAATAATTAATCCCTTGGAAAAGGATATCAATCGCGAGAAACATACCAAGTACCCAAAATGGCGAATCAGGTGACGATAGAATGAGAATACCTGTTAAAAGTGTTAATACACCTGAAAACAACACCCATCCCCAACCTGAGATAGGTCTTAATATAAAGGCATTAACACTGCGTATAATCCCAGCAATAATCAATGCGATTGCCAATAAATTGGTCAAAACCACTGCCGTAATCACGGGCGTAGTAAAAGCAAAATAACCAGCTGCAATATACAAAACGCCGAATAATGCCCACAACCACCGTGTCCCACCCTGAAAGACCATAAATGCAGCGATAAAATGTAAAATACCACCGAGCATCATAAGGACACCAAAAAGAAGGACCGCTGATAATGTTGCAAAAGGCAGTGCAGCTAAAAGAACCAAACCAAAAATAATCAATAAGACACCTAATAACAGATACCATTTACGATCAGCGTGTAGCTGATTGCGAATCAGATCGTTACCCACCGTTTTCATCATTATTTACTCTTTTATCATCAATGTTATAGCTCTATTCTGAGCGTGTTCCATACATGATATTGTATAAAGCATGTTGAGAAATAATGACCGAATGTCAGGAAATCACGCTTTTTATTACATTGATCTTTTTATTTGATTGGTATGGATAAGTCAGAACTTATCCACAGATTATTGAACCCATCCTATTTCTTTTGCTGTGAGCAGACTAATGACTGTTTGTTCTAAATCATTCGGCATTTTACTTTTATGCTCTGATAAAGGGATTCTCCCCCCCATAATTTCGGCTTCAGTTTGAGGATATAAGGGTCTTTTCTCGTATTGAGCATAGCCAATTGGAAAAAGTGGTTCGCCATTGGCTAAATTATATTTATCCGTAGCACCAAAGCCATGAAGCAACTCATGTACGAGCACAACATTATTCTGTCTTTCTTGCTTATGAGCTGCGAATAAATTGACTGAGCCAATACGACCTCGCTCAAGCGCAGTCGAGTGTTTTAACTCTTTTGTATTTTTTGGTTCATAATAATTCAAATACAAAGTTAAACTTGGAGAACCATCTATTGATTCATGTTGTTTCCAAGCATAGAAACGAAACTTTAAACTCCACAATATATTATTGATAACACTTGGTTGTTCAGGTGTCTTAGGTGGTATTTGTTGTAATTCACGTCCTATCTGAACCATAAAATAACTACTTTGCCCACGATATTGTTGACTATTTTTTTCTAAATACCGTTTGACCTCATAGAAATCATCTAGCTGTAATTCATGGATATATTTTTGAGTAGAGGGTAAGCCATCAGCGTTGATGGGATGTAGCAGAATATTGATCGGTTGGTTCCAGTCTTGATTCTGATCACGATATGCATTAATTGCTACAATCAATAAAACAACTAAAAGACATGCAACCCTAATATTTTTCCACATGTGCGCCCCAAAAGTTTTAAGATTTAATTGATTATTTTGTTTATATAAAAAATGCTAGCGAGTGCTAGCATTTTTCGAAATGAATTATTTAAGCTTCAACCCATTTTCCATTCTGGAATACTAGACTCCACTTGGTTTGCTTACCTTCCGCAGTTTCAGAACCAACATACTGCTCTTGATTCTTACGGCTAAATTTAACAACTGTCGGATTACCTTCAGGATCAGTATCAGGAGCTTGCAGTAAGAATTGATATTTTGGATCAAGTTGTTCAGCTACGCTACGCAATTCAGATACTTTTGGTGCACGCGTTTCACGAATTTTCGGGAATTTACTTGCAGCTAAGAATAAACCAGCAGCGCCATCACGCAAAACGAAGAAATCATCATGCTTCGTTGAACGTAGATGCTCCATTTTGATTGGGTCTACACGTGGTGGAGCAGGTTGACCACTCTTGAGTACCTTACGAGTATTGTCACAGCTAGTACATGCGAAATATGGACCAAAACGACCTGTTTTAAGCTGCATCTCACCATCACATTTATCACATGGGATAGTCGGGCCATCATACCCCTTGATCTTGAATTCGCCTTCTTCGACTTCATAACCATCGCAATCAGGGTTGTTACCACAAACATGTAATTTGCGACCACCATCCACGACATAGCTGTCCATCGCAGTACCACATTTTGGACAACGGTGTTTTGACATCAAATCAGCAGTTTCAGCACCATCATCATCCGATAACGCAGCTAATGATTCGACTGGCGTAAGGTTTAAAGTACCTTTACAACGTTCTTTCGGTGGCAGATTGTATCCTGAACAGCCCAAGAATACCCCTGTCGTCCCTGTGCGAATTTGCATTGGACGAGAACATTCAGGACAAGCAACATCAGATACTTCAATAGGCTGATTGCGACGCATACCGTCTTCGCCTTGCGCATTGGTCAGGCGCTTTTTGAAGTCACCGTAGAATGTATCTAGTAGCTCTTTCCAGTTACGCTCACCTGTCGCGACTTTATCGAGCTGACCTTCCAAATCCGCGGTAAAAGCATAGTTCATCAAATTATTAAAACTTTCATCGAGACGATCCGTCACGATTTCGCCCATTTTCTCAGCAAAGAGACGGCGATTTTCAAGTTTCACATAACCACGTTCTTGAATGGTTGAAATGATCGCTGCATAAGTAGAAGGTCGACCAATACCTTTCTTCTCTAATTCTTTAACTAAAGATGCTTCAGTAAAACGTGCAGGTGGCTTAGTAAAGTGTTGACTAGGATCAAGTTTTTCTAATTTGAGTACTTCACCCACTTTTACAGCCGGTAACAATACATCATCATCAGATTTATTCGCACCGCGAACTTTGGTAAAACCATCAAAAACAAGGGTACGACCTTTGGCTTTTAATTCAACATTTGCAGCTTCAACAGTTAAGGTTGAAGACAAATATTCAGCAGGTGTCATTTGGCAAGCCACAAATTGACGCCAAATCAAATCATACAAACGTTGTGCATCACGTTCTACACCAGCAAGTTTATCGCCAGTGAGTGCTACATCGGAAGGACGAATTGCTTCATGGGCTTCTTGTGCCCCTGCTTTATTACCATAACGATTTGGTTGAGCAGGCAAATACTTGTCACCAAAGTTTTGCTGGATATGGTTACGAACCATATTCACTGCATCGTCGCTCAAGAAAGTGGAGTCAGTACGCATATACGTAATAAAACCACCTTCATACAATCGTTGCGCTAACATCATGGTTTTCTTAACAGAGAAACCTAAACGCGTACTTGCTGCTTGCTGTAAAGTTGAAGTGATATAAGGTGCACTTGGATTTACCTTTGTCGGTTTATCTTCACGCAACGCAACTTTATATTCAGCATCTTTCAAAACACTTAATAGTGCATCTGTTTCAGCTTTATTCTTGAGCTTAAGTGTCTTGCCAGCTTGTTTAACAGCTTCTAGACGAATGTCTTCTTTTTTAGACATCGTGTCAGCAAATACTTGCCAATATTCTTCTGGAATAAAGGCTCGAATTTCACGTTCACGTTCAACCACAAGTTTTACAGCAACAGACTGAACACGACCTGCAGATAAGCCACGGGCAATCTTTTCCCAAAGCAAAGGCGATACCATAAAACCAACTACACGGTCGAGGAAACGACGTGCTTGCTGTGCATTCACTCGATTTAAATCAAGACGAGTAGGCTGTTTAAAAGCTTCTTGGATCGCATTTTTAGTAATTTCGTTAAATACCACACGGTGATAGCGACTATCGTCACCACCTATCACTTCTCTTAAATGCCACGCAATTGCTTCTCCTTCTCTATCCAAGTCCGTTGCGAGATAGATTGCATCAGCATCTTTGGCAAGTTTTTTTAGTTCAGCAACAACATGCTCTTTGCCAGGCAACACTTCGTAGTGTGCGACCCAATCATGCTCGGGATCAACGCCCATACGATTAATAAGTGCAGACTGAGCTTTTTCAGCTTTTTGTTCTTCAGTTAATTTAGTACGGGTTGCAGGCTTCTTTTCAGTTGTTTTTGCTCCCCCGCCTGTTGGTAAATCACGTACGTGACCAACAGATGACTTCACAATAAATTGTGAACCTAAATATTTGTTAATGGTTTTCGCTTTTGCAGGCGACTCCACAATCACTAAGGCACGTTTAGTTGCAGCAGAGTTAGAAGCTGCTGTGCTTTTGGAAGCAGAGCGTGGAGTATTCGCCATAATGAATCGTTTTTCCTATGATCAATCAATAAATTAGCGTTGTGCTAGTTCGTGTAAATAAACTTTTATATCTTCAAGCTGAGTGGCTCTGAGATCAGTTTCCTCATCCCAATACAGTCCCACACAGTTTGCCTGCATATCAATAGCATAAACTCCTTTTAATGCAATGGGTAAGTCATTAAATTTCTGATCACCCTGCACAACCTGAAGCTTGCCATCAACAACTCTTGCACGCATAAGTGCCAAGCGAGCATCTGGAATAAGCACACTATAATAAGCAACCATACTGGCGCGTTTTTCTGATGCCATTGGAATTTTCGTCCACTCAGGCGCAACGATGAGTCGTGGGTGTAATCCCATTTTGCGAGCTTGATCGCGCATTAAACCGAGTGCTTTTTCTCTTGGACTCACACGTAAACCAAAAATAGAGCCAAGTACAAATAGTACAATGGCAACAGTTATCCAAATTCCAACATTACTCATTAAAGGTGCCCAAAACTTCCTTTTATTAGCGTTACATAAGTTGAATGAAAAAGGCAAGTTACAACATGCAAATAATACTGAATTCATTTTCCCAGTATTTAATGATCTAGTTATAAAAATGTTCTCAACGTTTAATTCAGTCTAAATCTTATTCAATCAAAGATAATTTACCAAATCGATCTAAATGAGCATCTCCCCAAGTTTTTAGAGCAATTAAGATTTGCTCTAAACCATGACCTAGTTCTGTCAAACTATATTCAACTTTTGGAGGTACTTGAGGATAGACCTCACGATGGATAATGCCATCTTGCTCCAGCTCTCGAAGCTGATTGGTCAACATTCTTTGCGTGATACTTGGGACTCGTTTACGAATTTCATTAAAACGCAAAGTTCCCTCATTAAGTAGATGCCATAAAATCACGGTTTTCCATTTCCCATCAATTAAGCTAATTGCTGCTTCAACTGAACAACCAGGAGAACAATCAAAACTCGAATGTCGAACTTTTGCCATTTTACAGTATCCTTTTTGACACTATGAGCGATATTTGTCTGTAGTCACAAGATTTTATCTTAAGCTATGCTCAAACTCCTATCAAGCGGAAGAAAGATGATGAAAGCTGTAGCATATCAACAAGCAAACGCAATAACTTCAAATCCAACACTGGTCGATATTGAAATCCAACCTCCTATTGCTCAGGGATATGACCTATTGGTTCGAGTTCAGGCAATTTCTGTAAATCCAGTTGACACCAAAATCCGTAAAAATGTAAGTGCTGAACCTGATCAATGGAAAGTCTTAGGTTGGGATGCTGTTGGTATTGTAGAAGCTATCGGAGATAAAGTTTCCAATTTTGAAGTAGGTGATCAGGTTTGGTATGCAGGTGCACTAAATCGACAAGGTAGTAATAGTGAGTTTCAATTGGTCGATGAACGTATTGTAGGACATAAACCTAAATCCTTAAACGCTGAGCAAGCAGCAGCGCTCCCTTTAACAACCATTACAGCATGGGAAATGCTATTTGATCGATTACAGATTCCAAAAGTTGCCGCAGATAATACAACTATTTTAGTGATCGGCGGTGCAGGTGGTGTTGGGTCAATTACAATTCAACTTCTCAAGCAATTGACTAACTTAACTATTATTAGCACTGCTTCTCGTTCCGACACAAAAGCTTGGGTTGAACAACTTGGTGCAGATTATGTATTAGATCATCGTCAATCTTTAGCTGAACAAATCAAGCTATTAGACCTCACTGCTCCAAAGTATGTTTTTTCGACCACTCAAACTGATCAACATCTTGCAGACATCGCTGAATTGATCGCACCTCAAGGACACTTTGGTTTAATTGATGACCCTGAAACACTGGATATCAAAATATTTAAATCAAAATCCGTTTCAGTTTATTGGGAGTTTATGTTTACACGATCAATGTTTGAAACTGAGGATATGATGAAACAAAGCGAACTATTGAATCAGGTAGCTCAACTAATCGATGATGGGCAAATTAAAACCACGGTTAGTCAAGTTTTATCACCGATCAATGCTACGAACTTAATAAAAGCACATCAACAAATTGAAAGTGGTTCAACCAAAGGGAAAATCGTTTTACATGGTTTCTAAACCACTAAAAATTAGTTTCATGGTAAGCCTTCCACTTACCATGAATTAATAATGTGGTGGTTTGTTACTCATTGGATCAAACGGTGCAATCCCTTCTGACAAATCTGAAGACTCAACGCGTTGGTATAAAAGCTGCATTTGTTTCTTCAAAACTGCAATTTCTTGTGTCTGAATTGCGAGCTGTTGATTGAGTTGCTCAACTAAATCGTCTAAAAATGCAATTCGCACTTGCAAATCTTCAATGGGTGCGGACAATGACGCGTGATCATCAAAATTTTGTTGTTTAGTCATTTCAGACCTCATCTGAGCTTTTAGGAAACATTATGGCCTATATTACTTTAAGGGATGTCCATCTCGCATTTGGCGGACCAGCCCTACTCGACGGCGCGAACTTTAACCTAGAACGTGGTGAACGAGTCTGTTTAATCGGTCGTAATGGTGAAGGTAAGTCTACTTTACTTAAACTGATTGAGGGAAGCTTATTACCCGATAGTGGTGAAGTTTCGATTCAAAATGGCTTAACTGTTTCTATGTTAGCCCAAGATGTTCCAATGGATTCAGGCAAAGTTGCCGACATTGTGGCGGATGGTGCGGGTGAAGCCGCAAGTGTCTTAAAAGAATATCATGAGGCAAGTGATGCTTGTGTGCTAGGTGATATGGATGCCTGCGACCGTATGGGTATGCTGCAGCATAAGCTAGATCAGTTAGATGGCTGGGCATTAGAAAATAAAGTAAATACTATTTTGGGTAAAATGGGACTCGACCCAAATGCAGATTTGGCTGACCTATCAGGTGGTCGTAAACGTCGTGTACTATTGGCGCGCGCGCTACTCACTCAACCAGATGTTTTATTACTCGACGAACCGACCAACCATTTGGATGTGGAAAGTATTGAATGGTTAGAAAAATTCCTATTAGATCAAAACAATCTCACGCTTTTATTTATCTCACATGACCGTTCATTTGTAGATAGTATTGCGACCCGTATTGTTGAACTTGATCGTGGTATTCTGCGTGGCTATGAAGGTAACTATTCACGTTACTTAGAACTTAAAGCTCAGCAAATGGAAGCTGAAGAAAAGCAGAATGCTTTATTTGATAAAAAACTTGCTGAAGAAGAAGCTTGGATTCGTCAAGGTATCAAAGCACGTCGTACCCGTAATGAAGGTCGTGTTCGTGCTTTAAAAGCTTTGCGTGAAGAATCTAAAGCTCGTCGCTTCCAACAAGGTAAAGTTAGCATGGCGACACAAGAGGCTAACCGTTCAGGTAAGTTGGTCTTTGAGATAGAGAACTTAAGTGTTAGCTATGATAGTAAACCACTCATTAAAGATTTTTCTGCAATCGTATTACGTGGTGATCGTATCGGTTTAGTCGGTGATAATGGTGTCGGAAAAACCACACTCATCAAAGCGATTCTAGGTGAAATCCAACACGGCGGTTCGGTTAAAACGGGTACACAACTGGAAGTTGCTTATTTCGATCAACTTCGTAATGCACTCGACCTCGAAAAAACCGTTATGGCGAACGTGTCGGAAGGCTCAGACTTTGTCGATGTGAATGGTAACCGTCGTCATATCTATAGTTATTTACAAGACTTTTTATTCTCACCTGAACGTGCACGTACACCTGTGAAAGCTCTTTCTGGTGGTGAGCGTAACCGAATTCTGTTGGCAAAACTTCTACTTAAACCATCAAACTTAATTGTGATGGATGAGCCAACCAATGATTTGGATATGGTGACACTTGAGTTGCTTGAAGAAATGTTGTCTGAATATAAAGGCACTTTGTTACTCATCTCGCATGACCGTGCATTTATGGACAACGTCGTCACCTCAACTTGGGTGTTCGATGGAAAAGGTAATATTGATGAATACATTGGTGGTTACCAAGACTACTTGGAGCAACGACCAGATCAGAAAGTCGTTGATCAAAAGAGTGATGTAAAAAAGGCACAAGCCAAGGCTGAAGCTGCTGCATTGGCTGCCGCAACTCCAACGCCAAAGAAAGTGAAGCTAAGCTATAAAGATCAACGTGAGCTTGAGCAACTTCCTGCTGAAATTGAGAAATTAGAAGCAGAACAAACTGAACTTTCAGAGAAACTAGCGGATGGTTCATGGTTTGTGAGTGATGCCAATGCAGCGACTTTAGCCAGCCAACGCTTAGCTGAAATTGATGAGTTATTGCTTGAAAAATTAGAGCGTTGGGACGTATTAGAAAATCTTAGCAAAGGTTCATAATACATTTCACAAGCCCAATCTTCAGGACATTACATAATAATTTGAAGATTGGGCTATTCCCATAGATGTTTACTTCCCTCTTCTCGTATAAGAATAAAAAAATAAGGCTGAGCTTGATCTTTTAAATCCATCCACCCAAGCACTGTATTTTGATCAATACGCCTAAAAACATCATGAATCGGCTTTTCATCATAAATCATGGTGGCAGATGATTTACCTCTAAACTCAATCATCCTTAATCTTGCTTTACTTTTATCTGTTTTGAGTAATCTCAACCCTCTCACCAGATACTTACTCTTACTTTTTAAAAGGCTTAAATCTAAACCTAATGGCAACCATTTCGGATCAATACTAAATAAGTTGGAACTTTTTGGGTTCAGTAAAACCAGTGGAAATACTGTTTCATCGTCTATAAATTTTTTCCCGTACCAATTTGCTTTATCCAACAGACCATTCATTGGATGACCAGTGATGACTTCTAAACCTTTCCATTGACCATGCATAAACTCGCAATCAATACTCTCTAAATGATCAAAATAATTTATCATTTCCTGAGTATCCATTTTCTTGCCATCAAATATTTCTGAAATATTCATCTGTCTTTTTACCTTAATTATTTTAGCTATCCCTACAATCAATCTATTAAATAACTGATTTTTTTTATACAGCACTTCAATAGAGTAAAAATCAACCACCATTCTATGATTTTTATTGTCAATACAACAAACCTCCTAGAACAATTATTAGAAAAGCAACTTCGTGTTACACTTCGCAAAAATTCAACTTATTTACGCATCTAAGTCTATGAGCCAACAACAGTCTTATATTCCTGGCGAATTTCGATGGGAATTTTTACTTCCAAAATACTGGAAAATTTGGATCGCCATTATTTTCCTTATGCTTTTGGCTATCCTGCCTTGGGCAATTCAATGGCGCTTAGCACATGGACTAGCAGCATTATGTTGGTATCTATTAAAATCGCGTCGTAAAACCACGCTAAAAAATTTAGAAGTTTGTTTTCCTGAATGGTCGCCTGCCGAAGTTGAAGCTCAAGCCAAACAGGTGTTTGTCGACATGATGTTAGGTGTGTTTGAAACTCTAAATGCGTGGTATTGCCCACATTGGTTTAAAGGTCGACATAGCATAGAAGGCTTAGAGCATATCCTTGATGCCAAAGCCCAAGGTAAAGGCATATTGTTACTCGGCACACACAGTACCTTGCTTGATGCGGGTGGTTATATTTGTGCTCAATACTTTGAACCCGATGTTGTTTATCGACCACAGAATAATCCAATGTTGGATATGTTGATTTATCGTTGTCGAGCGACTATTTATCAACAACAAATTGATCACGATGATATGCGAGGCTTAGTACGTCGTTTAAAAGATGGCGGTGCTATTTGGTATAGTCCAGATCAAGATTTTGGTTTAAAACAAGGTGTGATGGCTCCCTTTTTTGGTGTGCCTGCTGCAACCGTGACTGCGCATCGTCGTTTATTAAAAATCTCTAAGTCCGTTGCAATTCCATTATATTTTTACCGTTATGGTGATGTCCGCAATCCACAATATAAAGTACTCATCGAACCAATCGTCGAAAATATGCCAAGTGAAGATGAAGTAGATGATGCGATTCGTGTAAATAAAATTATTGAGGCTCAACTACGTATTGCACCGACACAATGGATGTGGTTTCACCGTAGATTCAAAACTCGAGCAGAAGGTTACGAAAAAATCTATTAGACATAAAAAAATCTGTGTCCGAAGACACAGATTTTTTGCTTATTAAGGTAGTGGTCGATTTACAAAAATTGTTTTAATGTTTGATGAAGATGTGATGCCACCTTCTGCTAATACAGAACGACCATCCAATAAATGCCATCCCAATAAACCTTGATGTGTAATACGCTCATCCATCAAACTAGTTGTGTCACCACTATCTAATACGCTGTTTTCAAATACTTTGTATTGAATAGAAGTAGCTAAGTTTGGTTGAGTACTGTCTTTTTCAAATACAAAACCAACTTGACCATTTGGCAATTCGAGTTCAAAACGATAGGTAAAGCCCTGAGCCTTTTGTGCATCTAGAATCGCTTGAACTTCGCTCGCTTTAGCATTCGATGTTGAGGCAATCCAACGATATTGATAAGTTCCATTATGGACATTGCTATTACTACAAGCAAAAGCAAACTGAGATCCGTAAATATATTCAGCGAAGAAGATTCGACAACCTTGACCACCGAATTGATTTGCAACACCTTCCCACAGAGCTTTATCTCGTACTGATGATTCAGTTACTTCTTTAGTCGTGATTGCGTATACAGCTGTATCCCCAACACGTTTCTCAAAAATATTATTGTAGAGAGATGGATTGCTATCAGCAAGTCGAACGACTGCTTGTTGTTTAAATAAAAAGCCTAATGCTGCTTGTTGAACAATTTGTGTTTTCCATAGTGAATAACGTGCGCTTGCTGTGGCAGCCGCACCATCAAGGACTTTATATTGATATTTTAATGCCGTTGTCGCGTTATCTTTAACATAGAGGTTTCGATCATCACGTGCGTCAATATATAACTCAAATGATGCTGTCGGTGACGTTGTTCGGGTATCAAAATTTGCTAAGTTCAGACGATAGCCCGCATTTGCCTGTGCATCTAATTGTAATTGTAATTTTTGTAAGCTCGGCTGAACATCTGCCAATATGCCTTTAGATGAAGATACGAAAGTCGTTGGTGCTTTTCTTTGGAAACGTTGAATTGATGATTTCTTCCAACAGAGCTGTGTTGTATTTAAGTTTATTGATTGAACAGTACGATCAATTTCACTGCCTACTGGATTCGAAATATTTTCTAACAAGCAGAACGTGTTTGCATCTCTAAAAGCTACAACCCCCTGTTGACCTGATGCGGAGCTACGACTACGTATCGTTGCGATGTGGTATTTGGTTAAATTAGCAGTGATTTGATTCCCCATATTTTCAACCACAATTCCTGTAGCAGGCCCACCATCCAAAGCTAGATCACCCTTCACTGCTCCTGCACATTGAGGTTCTGTGTATTGTTCACTATCCACAACCATATCAAATGAATTTGTCCCAGTTCGATAATTTTCAACAACTAATCGATAAGCCCCAAATGATGAGTTATTACAAAAGGTCGATTCCCATGTTCCTGCTAAAGCTTGCGCAGGGGTTGGAGTCGGTGTAGGTGTCGGAGTTGGCGTCGGTGTCGGAGTTGGCGTCGGCGTTGGTGTTGGTGTCGGCGTTGGCGTCGGCGTTGGTGTTGGTGTTGGTGTCGGCGTTGGCGTCGGCGTTGGTGTTGGTGTTGGTGTTGGTGTTGGTGTTGGTGAATTATTAGATGAAGAGCTTCCGCCACATCCAACTAAAGCTACACAAGTAACGCTTAAGGCAAGTTGAGTCCATATATTTTTCATGATTTCACCCTCTGTGTGAATTTTTCACATATAATACATGTGAAAATTTAACACTTTTCTGCTTGAGTGCAAATATTTTTATGCTTAAATTAATAACAGAAGGTCAAATCTTTGGATTAACAGGTTAAAAAGTATGGATGCACAAATTAATTTAATTAATCAATTCAAAGCATTGCCAAAAAATTGGAATGATTGGTTATTAGAAAATTTAGAACGCGGCTGTAATCCAGATGATTTAGCTAAGATTTTGCTACAAGAAGGTTTAATTGATTTAGATAAGGTTGGTTTTGAAAGCAGTAATCAATATTCACAAAACTACGCTTGGCTCGAACAACTTATTGCTAAAAAACATGATTACATCTCAAACAATTTAAATGCTCATCAAAAAAAATGGATTGCTGAAGCTGTGCTAGAAGAAAAATCCAAAGTCGAGATCTACCAGACACTTAAAGCACAAGGCTTAAATGAAATTGATATTGCAGCAGAGATCGTTGAGTTAAATCAGAATCCCTATTTTCAAATCGCTCAACAACAGCATTTTTTAGTCAAAAAACGAGATTGGTTATTGGATACTCTTGATCGTTATGCACGACTCCATACTGATTACTTACAAGTAAAACGAATTTCCACACCAAATTTTGAACAGTTTATTCAAGATTATTACAGCAGAAATCTACCTGTAATTTTTAACAATGCGATTGATCATTGGAGTGCTCTAAAGCAATGGTCTCCACAATATTTTAGAGACAAAATCGGTCATCAAAAAATTGAGGTTCAATTTAATCGAGAGCAAGATCCATTATTTGAGCGGAACTCTATTCAGCATAAAACCCAAATGAGCATGAATGATTATGTTGATTTGATTGAACAAAATCCATATTCAAATAATTTTTATATGACTGCAAATAATGCAAAAGCCAGTCAATCTAGTTTGTCTGAACTCTTTAAAGATATTGGCGACTTTCACAATTACACTGATCACAGCCAAGTTTTTGAACGAAGTTTTATTTGGTTTGGTCCTAAAGGTGCTTTCACGCCATTACATCATGATTTAACTAATAACTTTCTGGTTCAAATCTATGGTAGAAAGAAAGTCACTTTGATACCCGCAATGCAAGTGCCTCATTTATACAATGATGTTGCGGTGTTTAGTCAGATCGCAGATCCTCATCAACCTCATATCACAGAACAATTTCCTGATCTAAAACATTGTTCAAAAATTGAATGTATCTTAAATCAAGGTGATTCTTTGTTTATTCCAATAGGCTGGTGGCATTGTGTAGAAAGTCTAGATGTCTCCATAAGTGTATCTTTTACTCATTTTAATCTTGATAATGGCGGGGCTAAGAAATTCCCCCAATCCACTCATCATGATTGAGTTTAAGAAATAACTAAAGCATATCGATTTTTAAGGTATCTCTATGGCAAAACCAACCGACCAAATGATCAACCACACTGAGCAATCGCAGCAAAATGTTCAAGGGGTTATTCCTCAAGATGCTGAAACCACGTTGGAGAGTATCTTTCCAATGATGCAGCATATTGCCCGTTGGTTAATTCATTCTGGAGTTGGATATACCGATTTTGTCGCTGCCTTAAAGCCTATTTTTTATGAACAAGCTTTGGCTGAATTAGAGCGCATTCAACAAAATAAGACCGATTCAGCAGTCAGTTTATTATCTGGATTGCATCGGAAAGATGTCAGTGCTTTTAGACAACAAGCAAATCAAGCCATGACCGATGTGCAACCTAATTTTGCTATTAGTGTCCCTGCTCGTGTAATTGCAAGATGGATTGCTTTGGATCTTCCACATCAAATTCCTGTATCTGGCGATGAAAATAGCTTTGAAGGATTGGTCAGACATATTTCTACCGAGAAGCATCCTCGTTCAATTTTATTTGAGTTACAACGATTAGGCGTCGTTGAACAAAAAGGAGCTGATGTTGTTTTACAACAACAAAGCTTTACGCCTGATAATCAAAAGCAAGAAAGTAAAGCATTATTCTCTGCAAACCTAACAGATCATCTTGCCGCTGGAATAGACAACTTCATTAGCGAAAAAACATTTACGCATCTTGAACAAGCTGTACATGCAGAAAAATTGACGCTCAAATCTATTGAATCATTGCGACAACTCAGTATTGAGCTATGGCAAAACATGGCTAAACAACTGTTAAATGCCGCGATTGAATGCTGTGAACAAGATCAGAATCAAAATGATGCTAAGTACGAGTTCCGCTTAGGAATTTATCAATATGATAAGGAAATAAGATTTCAAATACCTTATCAATATAAAGGTAAATAACAATGAAAAAATTATCGTTATCGGTATTGCTGTGCAGCATTACACTATCTTTGGTAGCTTGTGGTGACAACTTTCTAGCTGCAAATGTTAGCTTAGGAGGTAGTGGTTCAGGTACACAAAAACCTGTACCTGGTGGTAACGATAATTCATCTAATCCATCTACTGGCGATGGTGATGAACGCTATGAATATGTCGCAAGAATTCCCGCTGAAACCCTCAGTACCTGTTCAGGCGTAGAGCGTCGTATGAGATTCATTGATACTGAAAGTAAACAGCCACTTCCAGTGGATACAATCCGTTCCATTTCAATTTCTCCATTACAAATTGAAATACGCAATACGACACCAAACTATATTTATGAAATGACACCTTTATGCCGTCATATTGATTTCAAGATCGGCACGATGGATATAGAAGCCAGTCAATCTTTTAAATGCAGTAGAGATCAAGATAGTATTCAGGTATTAAAACCATTTGAGACTAGAACTTACGAAGTTGATTTAAAATTCGCAGAAACACAAGAACCAATTACCGTAAATTATTATGCATTTTACAGCGCTGAACTCCCTTCAACTGATACCATCTGGGATAAATGCGATGTGGCTCAAGCAACTGTATTAATGCATAAACGCTTGATTCCTAAAACAGAAGATGATGATCCATCTATCGAATTTCCAACAGAAGCAGAACCAGCTCAGTAGGATGTTTAATAAAAACAAACAATGATCGAATTCAATGATATAAATTAAAAAAATTAAAACCCGAGTTTCGCATCCTGCAAAACTCGGGCAAATGAGGTTGTGCTTTCACATCTTTGTTATTATCTTGCTTCCGTAGCAGGCATCATATCCATAATGCATTTTCCATCTCAGCGTCGCTATCCTTAAACGGAAATCCATTCCTGCGTCCATGTGCTGATGTATTTAGAATAAATCTTTTAAGTAGATTAGACCATTCGTTATGGACCTAAATCCCTGTACGTTATGGCTTACAATACTCCTTGTCTACTTTCCTTTTCCATCGCTTGTTTATGAGGTTGTGCTAACTCATCCACAACAATTTTTTCTTCTTTTTCAGCCTTTTCTATACCGTCTTGAATCGCCTCTTTCGCCTCTTGCTCATCATCAGCCGTTTGCTCCAACTCTTGTTGCTGTTGTTCAAAAATACGACCCGTTTGTAAAACCACATAAATTGGAAAATGATCTGAACCAATATGTGCCAATCTTTTCATATCAACCAAAGCAAAATCTGTACTGTGGAAAATGTGATCGAGTGACCATCTTAATAGTGGATAATCGGCATGAAAGGTATTCATGAAATAACGACCAACACGAGGATCTAATAAACCGCTGATTCTCTGAAAAAGACGCGTTGTTCGTGACCATGCCACATCATTTAAATCCCCCATCACGATGCAACTCTGATCGAGGTCTTTAATTTGGTCACCTACAATTAATAATTCTGCATCTCTTAAAGTCGAGTCTTTAGCTTCCGTTGGACTCGGAGGCTTAGGATGCAAGCAATATAGCTGCACTCTCAGGCCAGAAGACAAGGTTAAAGTCGTATGAATGGAAGGGATCTCATCACTTAAGATAAATTTCACTTCTGTATCGTGCAATGGCAAGCGGCTATATAGATGCATACCATATAAGTTATCTAAAGGTACGGGCACGCGATAAGGATAATCTTGTTCAATGTTAACTAATGCATTTTGCCAACTTGAATCTGACTCTAATGTCAGCACAACATCAGGTTTTAATGAGTTTATATGCTCAAGCAATAAATGATATTTATCATTTGGCGTCAACACATTGGCAACCAGCAATGAGATTTGCTGGTTTTCATTGATTTGCTCAGGCTTAACTTTTTGAACTTGTTTTTTCCAAATCGGGGTATATGGAAGAATCATTTTCAACTGATAAGCGATTGCTGCGACCAATCCAACAAACAGCAACTCGGTAGTCAAGGTCCATTCGGGAATGGCAAATAACATGGCAAAAAAGGCGAAGAGACCAAGTGCCAGAATCTGTAAACGCGGAAAGTCCGCACCTCTAAACCACCACTCATCTCTGGGGATTAATGACCAAAACGAAAGCCATATAACCAATACTGCACAAATCTGAATCCATATCATGTTCATTTTTCTCGTGGGGATGTCTTAGATTCTCAATAAAGTTATGGCTTTATCAATTTTCTATCTAATACAAACAAATTATTTCACTCAATTAAATTATCGTTTTATTTACGTAAAGCTTGCAGTTGTGGTCGCTTTTGATACACTCAAACCCCTTAAAAGTTTTTTGAAATACCGAGGCACAATGACATGAAAGTAGGTCTGGTCGGTTGGCGTGGGATGGTGGGTTCTGTCCTTATGCAACGTATGGTTGAAGAGAATGATTTTGCTCATATTGAGCCATTCTATTTTTCTACCAGTAATGCAGGTGGCGAAGCACCTTCATTTGGTGGTAAGACTGCCCCAGCACTTATGGATGCTTCAGACATTAAGAGTCTGAAACAAATGGATGTCATTTTAACCTGCCAAGGTGGTGACTATACCTCTGATGTATTCCCAAAACTTAAAGCAGAAGGTTGGGATGGTTATTGGATTGATGCTGCGTCTACCCTTCGCATGGCGGATGATGCAATCATCGTACTTGATCCAGTAAACTTAAATGTGATTAAAGATGGTTTAGTCAACGGAACTAAAACTTTCGTTGGTGGTAACTGTACAGTTTCACTTATGTTGATGGGTTTAGGTTCACTTTTCCAAAATAATTTGGTTGAGTGGGCTACCTCAATGACTTACCAAGCAGCTTCTGGTGCTGGTGCGCAAAACATGCGTGAACTCATCACAGGTATGGGCTATTTGTACAACAATACTAAAGAATTACTAGATGATCCAAAATCTGCGATTCTTGATATTGATCGTCAAATTGCTGATTTACAACGTGGTGAAGGCTTCCCTAAAGCAAACTTTGGCGTACCACTCGCTGGTTCATTGATTCCATACATCGACAAACAACTCGAAAGTGGTCAATCAAAAGAAGAATGGAAAGGTCAAGTTGAAACCAATAAAATCTTGGGTAATCAACAAATCGTTCCAATTGATGGTCACTGTGTTCGTATCGGTGCAATGCGTTGCCACTCACAAGCAATCACTTTAAAGTTGAAAAAAGATGTTGCGCTTGATGAAATTGAAGACATGATTCGTAACTCTAGCCAATGGGCTAAAGTGGTTCCAAATACTCGTGAAGCCTCAATGACTGACCTGACGCCTGTTGCAGTAACAGGTACTTTAACTGTTCCTGTAGGTCGTTTACGCAAGCTAAATATGGGTAAAGAATATTTAGGTGCATTTACAGTAGGCGATCAGCTACTTTGGGGTGCTGCTGAACCTTTACGACGTATGCTTCGTATTTTAGTTGAATACAAGAACGCTTAAGCAAAAACACCTAAAAATCAAAAGCCGATCACACTTGATCGGCTTTTTTATGTTTTCACTTTTGAAGAATTTACAATTCATTTACATCACGTTAATGTATACTTTTACACGACTATAACATCACTTTTTCATGGATCGAGATGACTGTTTATAACAAATTAAAAATTGCCATTTTAGCCATATTTTCTTCGCAACATCTTTACGCAATTACACTCGATCCGTTGCAAGTTCAATCTGCGCCTGGGGAATTACTTTACGCTGAGATGAGTTTTCATCAAGCAGACACGAACTCAAAACTAGAAGTGAGTTTAGCTACGCCTGAAGATTTAATGATGATTGGCGCAGCACACCAACCACCGTCTGGTTTAATTTTTTTTACAAGACGCAATAGCCAAGGCGAAGGAACGATTGTTATTACTTCCACACGCCCAATGACTGAAGCTGAATTAAATATTATTTTAAAAATTCAGGAAGGCAGTGCATCACATTTAAAGCATATTCGACAGCCTATTCGTAGATCTGTTGATCCTGTTTTAGCTAAATCAATTGCCGAAAAACCGCTTACACCTAAGTTTATTGTGAGTGAAAAAGATATCGCTTTAAACTTACCAGTGAGTACTCGATTTAATGCCAATGCATCTGAGTCAAAAGAGCAAAGTTTAAAACAAGAAACTTTGCTGAATGCACCATATAAACTTCCTCCTGTTTTAAATAATGATGATTCTTCAGTAAATGCTGAAGCTATTTCAATTGCACCACAACCAAGTGCGCAACCAAATACTGTACAACAAACTGCCTCAGCAAATAATAACGTCAATGCTGAACAAGTTGCTCAAGCTCCTGCACCTTCAAAAGTCGTTGAGTCTTCGCAAACACCACAGACGGATCTCAATAGTGAAAAAACGATTGCTCGTCAGGACATAAAAAAGGTGGAAACAACACCAACTCAACAAAAAGTTCAACAACCTAACAAAACTCAGCAGACAAAAGTCAAAGCACCTGAGCAGAAAAAACTAAATTCTGAAAAAACCCAACAACACGTAGTTCAACGCAATGAGTCTCTGTGGAGTATTGCACAGCAAATCGCAAGTCAGACTCAACAACCAGTAACACAAGTCATGTCTCAAATTAAAAAACAAAACGAACATGCATTTATTGGGGGTAATCAAAATAGAATACGCCAAGGTTCACGTTTAAACTTTAATCTAAGCAATATTCCAAGTCGTCCAGCACAAAATACTAATCAGCTTGCAGCACAAACCACAACTGCACCTAATGCACGTACCAAATACCGTTTGCAACAAGCTGAAATGTCTTTAGTTGCCGAGAGTAATCAAGATTCCAGCACAGGAAGTGCGAAGAAGGACACATTACAACAAAAAACCAGTGCTGACTTATCATTAAAAGTTATGACAGCAAGGGAAAAAACCGTTACATTACAACGAAACGTGACTCAGTTAGAGTTGGCATTGCGTCAAAAGGAACAGCGTATCCAGCTATTAAATGCTCGACTGGCTGAATTACAAGAGCAACTAAAAGCTCAACAGGAAACTAAAAAGCCAACACGCTAGGTTACGAGAAGATTCTCATAAATTTACACTAAAAGCTGCTCTAATCTTTAAGGGGTGAAGATCATGTCAACTATCATCATTGTATTGTTAGTTATTGTATTAGTCGTTGCAATCGTTTTAAAAAAACGTGCTGACAATGAAAATACAGCAACTCCTAAAAAAGGAGGTGCAGCCAAACCTCAAAAGAAAGCAGCATCAAAAAAAGTTGCGACCAAATCAACACCTATTGCTGAAGTCGAAACACAACAACAGACAAATAAAGTTCAAGCCAGTACACCTGTACCAACACAACTGAAAGAAAAGATTGAGCAACTTATTCTTGCTAATAACTTCCAAGCTGCTGAAGCTCAAATCAATCAGGCACTTAAAACAGATGATTCTCAGCATGACTTGTATATCTTATTGTTAGATCTTCACATCGCTCAAAAAGATGATTTTGCAATTAATCAGTTGATTAAACATTTACAAGATTTAGAACTAAATTCACTGATCCAAACTGCACTGGACAAGAAAAAAGAATACGAAACCAATAAACCTTCAGATGCTTTAGAATTTCATTCTAGCAAAGGTCATTTCGGTCAAACATCAACTATTACTGAAACTCCTGTACAAGATAATTCAGCAGATTTTGATGCATTGGTTGCTTCACCTAGCCCAGCTCAATCATTTGATCAACTTCAAATGGAAGTTGCACCGTCTCCAGTCGAAGAGCCAAAAATAGAAGCTGAACCTACTCCTGAAGTTAAACCTTTAGATTTTAGTTTTTCTTTTGAACAAAAAGAAACTGCTGAACCGGCTATAGAGATTGAAACCAAATCCTCGCCTGAACCTGAATTAACAGAATCGAAAGATCAAGCCCCTCTTGAATTTTCTTTCAACCTCGAACCTACAACCTCACCTACTGTCACTGAACAGGAAGTCAAAGTTGAAGAAACCAAATCTGGTCTAGATTTTAGTTTTGCTGATCTTGAACTAAAAACACCTGAACCTGAAACAAAAACTGAAGCACCAATTCATTTAGATTTAGACTTCAATCAACCTGAAGTTAAGCTTGAAGAACAGCCAGTCTTTGACAAAACGGCATTTACATTTGAGATTAACGAACCGACAACGGCTGAAGAAACTCAACCTGAACTCATCACACCAGTCTCTCAAACAGCACCTGCTCTTTCAACTAACGATCCTTTAATGCAATCTTTTCCAGATTTGCAAACTATGGACGAAGCTCAACTTAATCTTGATCTAGCAGAACAATATATTGAATTAGGTGCTTATGAATCTGCGCGAGTTATATTGCAGACCAATCAATCACTTTTTAATCAAGATCAACAACAATACGTAGAAAAGTTACTGAATAAAATAGCTTCCTAAATTTGATCAGTCTAATATAAGCAGTCTCTCGGACTGCTTTTTTTATGATGAAAAAAATTGCTTTGATCTACATGGGTGGTACGTTTGGCTGTGTCGGTAATCCGTTAATGCCAATGCCTGAAAATGAGTTTATTCCCTTACTTGAAAAAGTCATTCCACCCCATCTTGACGTTGATTGTTTTGCAGCACCTAGTATAAAAGACAGTAGTGCTTGTACGGCTGTAGATTGGCTGAAGCTTATTCAGCAAATTCAAGACCTTCAACTCAAAAACTATCAACATTTTGTCATCATTCATGGCACTGACACACTCAGTTATGCTGCAGCGACACTTGCACGTTTCTTGGGACAGTCATCTCATATTATGATTACGGGTAGTCAATATCCTTTACTTAATATTGAAGGGAATGACACTCGAGAATTTACTGATGCTCTCGGGAATCTAAATTTAGCACTTGAGCAGGTACTTAGCCTTCCTGTCGGTACATATTTAGCATTTCATCAACATATTTTCCATGCGCAAACTGTTCTCAAAGTACATACGACTGAATTAGATGCTTTTGCAGGCATTGATGCACATCAATCATGCCAAACTTCTATCGAAAATTTTATTGTTCAAGCTGAACATATAGAACGTGCCTCATCATTAACCGTACTGAATTTAATGTTGCAGCCAATCGCAAAAGAACAACTTGCTGCTCAACTCGAAAATTTAATTAAAAACCCACCACACTTCTTGATATTACAAGGGTTTGGAACAGGAAATATTGCAACCAATTCCGAATTATTGAATTTATTCGAAGCATTATATGAACGAGGTTGTGTCGTCATTATTAGTTCACAAGTCGTATTTGGTAAACTTGATCAACGATACGCTGTGAGTTCTTGGATAGAAAATGCCAAAGTATTAATCAATGATTGTCATAGTCATGCGGATTTATATGCAAAAGCATTTCAAATGTATTTAAAATACCCGACTCATGTTCAATGGTTTGAACATTGGAATACAAACTAAGATTGAGGTTTAAGCATGCAACGTTACGCGATCGGTATTGAATTTTGTGGTACTCAATACCGTGGTTGGCAAACTCAACAAGCAGGCGTTGTAAGTGTGCAAGAAACCATCGAAAAGGTACTCAGTAAAATCGCCGACCACCCTGTCATTCTTCATGCTGCTGGACGGACTGATGCTGGCGTTCATGCAACCAATATGGTCGCACATTTCGATACCACGGCCATTCGTCCCGAACGTGGATGGCTTATGGGAGCAAATAGCCAACTCCCAAAAGACATTTCTATTCAGTGGATCAAATGCATGGATGAAAATTTTCATGCACGCTTTAAAGCAATGGCTCGTCGTTATCGTTATGTAGTATATAACGCCCCCACTCGTCCTGCTTTACTCCACAAGCAAGTCACGCATCTATACCAAGAATTAGATGTGCAAAAAATGATTAAAGCTGCTGCGAAATTTGAAGGCACTCACAATTTTGAGTCATTCAGAGCTGCCGCATGCCAATCCAATCAACCTGTTCGACATGTAAAGCATTGTCGTTTATTTGAACATGGTCGCTATTTAGTTTTAGATATTCAAGCCGATGGTTTCTTACACCACATGGTTCGAAATATCATGGGGTGCTTACTTGAGATCGGGCAAGGAATGTATGAGATTGACCATATAGACACGATGTTTGCTGCCGAAGATCGTCGCGCAGCAGGGATTACCGCTCCCGCAGATGGTCTATATTTTATCCAATCTTATTACCCAGATAAGTTTGATTTACCTCAGCTGCCTCTCGGACCTCACTGGTTAAATCTACCCGAATAAAAAAAGCCCTCTTCTTGAGGGTTTTTTCTGATGTAAAAGATTAACGCTGTTTTCTTTTGCGATACTCAACAGGGGTTTCATTCGTCCAGCGTTTGAATGCACGATAGAATGTACTTGGTTCTGAAAAGCCCGTTAAATAAACAATTCTTTCAACACTTTCATTGGTATTTGCCAAAAGTTTTTTCGCCAAACGACAACGATAATCGGAGAGGATTTGCTGAAAACTGGTATTCGCCTCGCTAAGCTGAGTTCTTAAACGACGCGGTGTAATGTTGAGCTGGGCTGCAACGGTTTCTAAAGTTGTCTCACCGCTTTCCAATGTTGAGCCAATTGCACGACGTACTTCACCCACCAGATCATAGCGAGCTAATTCTTGTAACTTCTCAATCGCAAGTTGCTCGTGTAGTTGTAATAATTCTGGTTCGGCCTGCCATAGTGGATAATCAAGCACAGCCATATCAAAATAAAGACGTGTTTCTTTCTGACCTAAACTGACAGGGCAGCCATACACTCTGAAATACTCATCATCATCAGCGCCTTCATTGAAATTGAAATCAATGAAGATCGGCTGAAATTGTCCTTCGGTAATGAACTTGAAGAAGCGCAAAATACCTGACATCGCACATTCAGAAAAATGACGATTGACTAAATTATCAGGCCAATATTGTTCACCATTGCTTAAATAGCAACGACCATCTTCTATGACTAACTTCGCATCAAACGCATCACTTATCAGACGTTGGTAAGCTAACGCACGTTTAAGCCCCTCACCAAACGTTTCACTACTGATAAATAAGTGTTCAATGACTTGACCACGATATAATGGAAGATGCTCACCTAAATGCAGACCAATATCTGGATCATTACTCACTTCCTGTGCTGCGATCCAAAATGCATTTTGAGCACTTAAAGGGGTTCTGGCATTGGTATCAACTTGATTTAGAGCAACACCTGCTTTTGTTAAAATCTCTTCAGTTGGTAATCCTGCTTTACGAATTGCCTGATAACCAAAGCGCAATACAACCGATGCATCTGTTAACTGACCCACGCAGTGCCCTTCCCTGTAGATACTTTATTATGACAATAAGCGATGATTTTAGATTAACGTTGATTGACCAAACTGACAACACTATTCTGCTTCTTTTGTTAAAAAAAAATACAGATTGTTAGACAGTTTTCTCAAAATAAACGTTGCAGCCTTTGCTAAGCCAGCGTCTTGTAAATTTTAAATAAATTGACTATAATTTGCGCCTTTCCAATTTGATCATCAGGTAGGCCATGGCCAATAAAGAGGAACTCATTGAGTTCGAAGGCGTTGTCACCGAAACGCTTCCTAATACGATGTTCCGTGTACGTTTAGAAAACGGTCACGAAGTTATTGCTCACATTTCTGGTAAAATGCGTAAACACTATATCCGTATTTTAACAGGTGACAGTGTTAAAGTTGAAATGACACCTTATGACTTAACTAAGGGTCGTATCACGTACCGTGCACGCTAAGATTAGTGAATGCAAAAAAGCCACATGATTTGTGGCTTTTTTTATATCTATAAATTGCGCTATTCACTCAAACGTGTAGTTTTACAGCCTACTGTCTGACATTCACGTAAACGCTCTAATAGCCAATGATTGCGCTCTTGTGTCGTTGATAAGCGACATTGTACATCTACAGAAACTTGCTGATCATCAGTACATTCAGCATCTCTATAGCGAATCCAAGCAAGTTGTGACTTTTTCAAAATTTTTTGTTGTGTTTCATCTAATTTCAGACGTAATTGCTGGTAGTTCTTATTCAAATCGGCATCAGCACTCGCATAAATTTTATTGGTACAATAAATATCATCATAGGTATTCCGAGCTTTATCACAATTATTTGCCATCGCAAATGTTGATGCCCCCCCCCAAAATTAAACCTAAGATGATCTTATGCATGAGTTCTTTCCAAACAATTTATTATCCAAATATCTAAGCATATTTCGCAAGAATTGAACATTGCCGACCGATAGACGAGTTTGTATATTTTTGTTTAATGGTTTTAAATAGATAGATGATCATTCATTTAAATACTTGCTCAATAAAGGATGACTTATGCAGTATTACAAGCTATGGATATTAGCAGTATTTATTTTATTACAAGCATGTACCACACCAACTTGGAGGTCCGTACAGCTTCAAGATTATTTACAACCCTATATCGGTCAACCAGCAAGCAACATTCAACAAAACTTGAATCTTAGAGAGTTAGGTTTTCAAACATTAAAAGCACCTAAAAAAACCGATGAATATTTAATATTTACGGTGCTACGTCCAATCAATATTCCTGTGCCTATGACACAAAGCATAGGTGGAAAAGGACCAACCATGACTGGTACTCGATTAGGATCAATAACAACAAGTCAGCAATCTTATGATGTTAATTTTTACTGTCATATTATTTTTGAATTAGATCAGCAACAAATTGCTCGTTCAATACGTTATGAAGGTAAAGCGTGCTAGCAAAAATTTGCAATAAAAAAACGTAGTCCAAGCTACGTTTTTTTATTTAATTCGATACCGAATTAGTTGAGCGCCGAAACTACAGCCTCACCCATCGCATCTGTTCCAACTTTTGTCATCCCTTCAGACATAATATCTGCTGTACGCAGACCTTGATCTAGAACTTGACCTACAGCATCTTCAATTGCTTTCGCAGCAGCTTCTTCACGGAATGTATAACGCAACATCATTGCAACTGAGAGCACTGTTGCAAGTGGATTTGCAACATTTTGACCTGCGATATCAGGTGCTGAACCATGACATGGTTCGTACATCCCTTTACCATTTTCATCTAAAGATGCTGATGGCAACATCCCGATCGAACCAGTAAGCATAGCGGCTTCGTCAGACAAGATATCACCGAATAAATTACCAGTCACAATAACATCGAACTGTTTAGGAGCACGTACCAATTGCATTGCAGCATTATCAACATACATATGAGACAGTTGAATATTTGAATACTGCGCTTGCTGTAAATCAGTGACGGTTTGCTTCCACAATTCAGTGACTTCAAGCACATTAGCTTTATCCACTGAACAAACTTTACCACCACGTAATCCAGCTAATTCGAATGCAACTTTAGCAATACGCTTAATTTCGCTTTCTGAATAAACATCGGTGTTATAACCTTGTTTCTCACCGTTTTCTAATTCACGGATACCACGAGGCTGACCAAAATAAATACCACCCGTTAATTCACGTACAATCAGAATATCTAAACCTGCAACGATTTCTGGTTTCAAGCTAGATGCATCTGCCAATTGTGGATACAAAATCGCTGGACGCAAGTTAGCAAATAAATTGAGTTCACTACGGATTTTTAACAAACCACGTTCAGGACGAATCGAACGCTCAATGCTATCCCACTTAGGACCGCCTACCGCACCCAACAAAATAGCATCTGCTTTTTTAGCCTGTTCACTTGTTACAGCTGGATATGGTTCACCATGTGCATCAATTGCAGAACCACCGAGCAATCCATGTTCCCATGTTAAACCCAAGTTAAATTTATCATTGACCTTAGTTAATACTTTTTCAGCTGCACCAACGATTTCAGGACCAATTCCATCACCCGCTAGAATTAAAATATGCTTAGACATCTATTTTTCCAGTTTCATGTAAGCAGTTACGATACTGCACGTCGATTAAATTTTCTTTTCTACAAACTCACCCAATCCCGTACTGACATCAAATGGACGACAGAAACGGCGGATTGTTCGTTGCTCTTGTAGTAAATCCACACATAAAGGTTCAGGCACAGAAACTTTTAACAAGCTACCTGACTGATGTGCTCTATCTCGGTACATTTTGAAGGTATAGCGCTGGTTAGACTTAAACGCATGAATCACATGAAAGGTTTCAGCACGGTCTGGTGAAATAGGATAATAACGAATCACTACTTCATATTGTTTAGCAGGCACGCTGAGATAAACTTGTTGCTTCCGACTAAACACTGGACCATGTAACCGAACAATTCCTTTTTCCATTGCTTGTGAGCTAATACGACGTGATTTGGGATCCATCACGACAATATCACCTAGTCGTTCAAACTCACAGTTATCAACACCTGAACAATATAAAGTTGCATTTTCCGCTTTGTCTTCTAGTGCATTTTGCGCAATACGAACTTGATCAACTACATTTGGTGCATTCTGACACGCAGTTAAAGTCGTACCGACAAATAAACACAGCAAACTACTGCGAGCGAGTTTTCTTTTCATTATTCAAGCCCAGTCCTCATTTCATGCAAACATGCAAGCAAATCGTATTCGCTTGCATGTTAACAAGAGTTCAATCACCGCGCTATGGTTATGTTCAAAATGTCTCCAAGACATCGCTTCATATTTACATTTAAATAATATAAATAGTTAAGCTTGGATCTCTTGAAACACCCATGGGCGTTGTTGTTTTGCCTTTTCTTCGTAACGACGAATATCATCGGCAGCTTGTAATGTTAAGCCAATATCATCCAAACCATTTAATAAGCAGTGCTTACGGAATGGGTCAATTTCAAACTTAAACGCCTCTCCATTCGGAGTACGTACTTCTTGTGCAGCTAAATCAATTGTAAGTTGATAAGCTTCTGTTTCAGCGCACTCTTTAAATAACTGATCAACAATCTCTTCAGACAAGATCACGGGCAACATGCCATTTTTGAAACAGTTATTGAAGAAAATATCTGCAAAACTTGGCGCAATTACAGTACGGAAACCATATTCATTTAATGCCCAAGGTGCGTGTTCACGGCTAGAGCCACAACCGAAATTAGTACGAGCCAATAGAATTGTTGAACCTTGATAGCGCGGTTTATTTAAAACAAAATCTGGATTCTTAGGACGTTTACTAATGTCCTGCCCCAAATAACCTTCGTCCAAATAACGCAACTCATCAAATAAGTTATCGCCAAAACCTGTGCGCTTAATTGACTTCAAAAACTGTTTTGGAATAATCAAATCCGTATCGACATTGGCACGATCTAAAGGTGCAACAATACCTTGTTCTACAGTGTATTTTTCCATGATTTAGCTCCTTTAGAATGAACGAACATCAACAAAATGACCTGCAATTGCTGCCGCTGCTGCCATTGCTGGACTAACCAAATGAGTACGTCCACCATTACCTTGACGACCTTCAAAATTACGATTTGAAGTCGATGCACAATGCTCACCTGGTTGCAATTTATCAGCATTCATCGCTAAGCACATTGAGCAACCTGGTTCACGCCATTCAAAACCTGCTTCCAAGAAAATCTGATCTAAACCTTCTTGTTCTGCTTGTTGTTTGACTAAGCCAGATCCAGGAACAATCATCGCCTGTTTGATGCTAGCAGCAACTTTACGACCTTTGACAACTTCAGCAGCCGCACGAATATCTTCGATACGTGAGTTTGTACAAGAACCAATAAACACTCGATCTAATTGGATATCTGCCAATGCTTGACCTGCATTTAAGCCCATATATTGATATGCACGTGTCCAATCATTACGTTGCACGTCATCTTTAGCTTGCTCTAAAGTCGGTACTGCTTGTGATACAGGAATCACCATTTCTGGTGAAGTTCCCCAAGACACTTGCGGTTCAATTTCTGCACCGTTTAACTCAACAACAGCATCAAACACTGCATCTGCATCAGAATGCAAAGTATTCCAGTATGCAACTGCTTGATCCCATTGCTCTGCTTGAGGTGCGTAGTTACGACCTTTTACATATTCAATGGTTTTATCATCTACAGCAACCATACCCACGCGTGCACCAGCCTCAATCGCCATATTACAAACAGTCATACGACCTTCAATCGACATATCACGGAATACTTGACCACCAAATTCGATTGCGTAACCTGTGCCACCCGCTGTACCGATTTTACCAATAATCGCTAAAACCACGTCTTTTGGAGTTACACCTTTACCTAATACACCGTCAACACGAACAAGCATATTCTTCGATTTTTTCTGTACCAAGCATTGAGTCGCTAAAACATGCTCAACTTCAGATGTTCCAATACCATGTGCTAAACAACCAAATGCACCATGCGTAGCCGTGTGAGAATCACCACACACAACAGTCATACCAGGTAATGTTAAACCTTGTTCTGGACCAACAACATGTGCGATACCTTGACGGATATCATTAATACCAAATTCAACGATATTAAAGGTCTTACAGTTATCATCTAAGGTTTGAACTTGGATACGAGAAGTATCATCTTCAATCCCTGCAATGCCTTGTTCACGCTCTTTTTTAGAGGTCGGTACATTGTGGTCAGGTGTTGCAACATTGGCACTTAAACGCCATGGTTGACGTCCTGCAAGCTGTAAACCCTCAAATGCTTGTGGACTAGTCACTTCATGTAATAAATGACGATCAATGTAAATTAAACACGATCCATCATCACGCTCAGTGACTAAATGATCATCCCATAATTTGTCATATAATGTTTTGCCTGCCATGTCTTCGCTCTCCGTAGTGCTTGCCATAGGACTGGGTATTTGTAATCTTAGCTTGATTATAACAACCGTTTCACATAAATCTAATTTATCATTTTTATAAATTAACAAACTTTTAGGAATAAATAAGTATTATTTATTCCTAATATCCCAATATGCAATTCTTAGAAATACCTCTTAAAGTTTCTTCATAAAAGGGCTTTATATCGTTATATAAAGCCCTATATTAAACCTCTTGCGTTAGTCAAATTTTTATCAAACCTATTTCATTGATATTTTACTAAAAATTAGCAGATTCGGATTTTTCTTGAGCTACACGTTGCCGTGATTGGTAATCTCTTCTTTTTTGTTCAAAATCGTTTGTTAAATATTCAACTTCAACTTTAAAACCTCCCAAATGTGGTGAATTCACCACAACAAACTCGTGGTTTGGCGTTTTAAATGTAGTACTTCGATTCCCAACAAATGGATCTTGTTTATCAATCACTTTGTAACCATTCTCTTGAACATAGTTCACAACTTTTTTATAGGTCGTATGATTCATATGATCAACTTCTTTAATCACCATACTGGCATAAGCTAATTTTTGATCTTGATCAAAACCAAATTGTGTACCCATTAAACCTTCAATATTGAAACCAGAACCATCGTTAGTAAGAATTCCACCACCTGCATAAGACTCTCCACCAATTTGATAATTAGTCAACCTTTTCTTTACAGATTCAAAAGTTGAATCTCTAAGTTTAAATCCCAATACAGACGTTCCTTTCAGATTAGGATCATCTTCTGGTGCAAGTATTTCCTTTTTTGAAGTAAGGTCATCTTGATCAATAACCATGTTTTTTTCTGTTGCTGACAATGCTGTATCATTCTGTGCAGCCGTTTCTTTTGAGCAACCCCACAACATGCTACTGCTCACACAAAGCATAACAAAAGTATTAATATTCATGTTTTTCTCTATTCAACATTTGTGACTCAAGGATACGTTTTAAAACCTAATTTTTTACGTGTTTCATTTAAGGCATCAATATCATGCTGATTTATTGCAGAAGTTGCTTCATTAATTGCCTCCCATATCAATGCTTTTTGTTCTTTCGTCGTTCTTTGAGGGCTTGACCAGATAGAAGATCTATTCATATCCGAAAGCAATGGGAACCGCTTATCCTTTAATTGAATCACTGCTGTTGCAACCACCTCCCGCTCATTGATCATTGAAATCGCCATAATATTAATGCCAGCATTAGCTTGTTTGAGTTGTTGACAAACTCGATCATAATTTGAAAAAATAAAGCTATTTGTATCAATAATATTCTGAATTTTATCATCATAAAACATTGAAATTGAACAATTTTCTGCAAAAGACAAACTACTCAACATACTTAATAAAATATAACCAATTAACGATTTCATTATTAACCTCAAAAAATACAGAACTACCTGAATATATTTTTATGAGTTAATAATAATCAACTATTCAAAACCAGACAATTAATTTCATTTTTAGGAAATACATTTATAAATCCAATAACGACAAGCTAAAAATTCTTTTTTACAATACAAATGATAATGATTATTATTTAAATAATTAAGATTTAAAATGGTGACGCAGATGGCAAATATTCAAAAATTCGTGATAAATAACCAACGAACTTTAAAAAAAACCTTGAGTTACTACATCATGCACATCACTGTTGCTATGATGGTGGCATATCTAGTGACAGGCAATTTGATCATGGCAGCAACGCTCAGTTTGCTTGAGCCAACAGTGCAAGCCTTTGCATTTTTCTTCCATGAAAAAGTATGGAGTCGTTTCTAGAACCTATCCGTTGCATATACAACGAATTTAAACGCCTTATGGAAAGCCAATATGAATCTCGCTGCTTTTGAAGCATTTGTGAAAGTGATGGAAACAGGTTCTATTTCAACCGCTGCAGAATTATTGTTTATCACTCAACCTGCAGTCACTAAACGTATTCATAGTTTAGAAGATTACTTTGGCGTAAAATTATTTGAGTCTGCAGGTCGTGGTATTCAACCAACACATGCTGCACATTCATTACTTCCAAAAGTAAAGACATGGTTAAATGAATTAGGTGAGATTCACCACACACTGAGCCATGAACAGACTCAGGTACAAGGTCGCCTTAAAATTGGCACTAGCCATCATATTGGTCTACATCATCTCGCCGAACCACTTAAGAAATTTGTTCAACTTTTTCCTCAAGTCACTTTAGATGTGCATTTTGTCGACTCTGAACAAGCACATGAACAAGTCCTTGCGGGAGAGTTAGAACTTGCCTTTTTAACGTTACCACCAGCAGGTGATGATCGACTCAGCTACGTGACCATTTGGAATGATCCCTTAGTATTTGTGAGCGCACCTTTTCATCCTTTAGCAAAACAAACTCAACTTAATCTTGAAGATTTGATCGCCTATCCTAGTCTTTTGCCTGCTGCACAAACTTATACGAGTCAAATTACGTTGTCAGAGTTTGAAAAAAATGGTCTAAAACCTAAAATAACCATGAGTAACAATCCCTTAGAATCTATCAGGATGCTTGTTTCAATAGGTTTGGGTTGGTCGGTTTTGCCTAAAACATTTCTAAACGAAGATTTAAAACAACTCGATTTAAATTTAAAAATGAATCGTCAACTCGGTATGGTTTGGCATCCCGCGCGAATTCAATCTAGAGCTGCTGAAGAGCTGATTCAACTGATGAAAAACGATTAAACTTAATCCCCACCACAACTGCTACAACTACTTCCACAACTCGATGATGAGGACGACTGTTCTTGCAAGTATTTTGCATAATCTTTAGTCATTTTATCCAAATCAAAGTGTTGTCCATGCTCCCAATTCAAAGCTTGGTCAATTGCAAATAATCGAGACATTTGCGTCGTGTTTCTAGGATTATATCCATGCAACATACAACTATATTTCCATGCTTCAAATAATTGCTTCGCTTGTTGCTCTGGTTGAGTCTCATCACCATAAGGATGATGATTCAACTCTCGGCCAATAGTCTGAATGCATAATTTTCTGTATTGATCAGGATATTCCAACATCTCATGCCATAAGGCATCGACTGCGTTTGAAGGCATTGCATATGCTTGCTGTTGAATTGCATGCAGGGCTAGATAATCTATAAATCCTGCCTCTATCAGACGACATTGCTTTAAACTAATATGCGGATAGCGTTGTTGTAACGATCGCATAAAAACAGGGTCAAGTTTTATCTCTTGAATCTTTTGTAGTTTTTGTCTTCTGCTTCGACTGATCAGTAAATGGTTAAAGACCAGCAGCATCCATATACTCGGCAAAATCACCCAAGCTGTAAACAGATGTTGTTGCCAACTAAACATTAGTAGAACAATCAAGATGGGCAATATAATCCATCGTATTTTTAAGTGTTGTTGTTGTCGATCTAGTTTCAGTAACGCATCAAGCTTAGGGGAAGTATTTTCTTCCTGATTTATTTTTATTTTCATAGTTTTATCTTAAGAAGAAAAGATGACAGTTATATGACAAAAAAGCCTCCCAAATGGGAGGCTTTTAACTTGATTATGCAATCTGTAATAAACGGCGAATTTGCTGTGTAATTTGATTCACATCAAGGTTTTGATTTGAAATCGTCATCGTCAATAATTGATCTGAACGGAATGTACGATCAATTTCTAACATAATATGGGTTTGCTGTGCTTCTGCGACGAATGAAACTTCTACCTCATTAAAGCCACTAAACATATGTGAGGATACAAACTCTAACTCCTGATAGCAGCCAATTGTCGATCTAAAGTTTCGAGCTGTAAGCTGTCCTTTTTCGACATCAACAGTAGATAAAACAAAACCACACTGTTGCATCGCTTGTAAAAAGCTTTGCATTGCTGCTGTTGGTACTACTTTTAGATAATCACGATCAGTGGCATCTAAGCCCCAATCAACATCCATATGAGTCTGAATCCAAACTCGCGCACCATTTCTACGACACGCAACTTCTGTAATTGGTGTTTCAAAAGGCAATTGAATACTAAATGGGAAAGAATGAGCCTGATGTGCAGGTAATAAGAATCTCGAATTCACTAACCATTCTTGTAAAACCAAAGGTTGATTAAACTCATGATCACCAGATTCTACTTCTGCCATCGTCATCAATTGTAAATAAAGACCATTAATTTCTTTATCAGAAGATCCCCCTTTGAAACTAATTTCCCCATGCAGTGTCTCACCTGCTTGCAAGTTTGGATTCTGTAAACGTGTTTCTACAGTCACGCCTTGAAGACCCAAACCAGACATAATTTTATTAAACATTTTTCTCTAACCTTTCGAATTATTTCATATCATCTGTAGCAGCATACTTATTGTTACAGCGCATCATCTCCAGCGAGCTGAATCTTACCATCAGCAACTTCATTCATAAATTGCTGATAGTCATTTAGATTGCGTTCTGCATAAGCTTCTGCATACGATTGCAATACCTCTACGATCGCACCACCCTCACCGAGATATCCCATCAATACATCAGCATTTCCAGCCTTAGCGTGAGCATGAGCTAAAGCTAAACCACAACTTTCAGCATATTCATAAAAATATTCATCATCCATATCACTCAGATCAACTGAAATTTTCATATCGCGTAATTGGCGTACATGGAAATGTTGATCAAGTGTTGAAGAGAAACCTAGGAAAATATCACTAGCGGCTTGCATGAGTTGCTGACCATGCACTACGCGCTCACCCTCATGTATCACCTTGTCCAAAAATAACGGACTAAGAATAGAAGGATTGGCTTCTTTCATTTGTAAAATTAATGGTTCACGATCCGCATCCTGGAATAATGCGATGGCTGATCGTGTCCCCACACTTCCGACTCCGACTACCTTCAACGCTACATCAGTGCGTTGATAACGATCAAAGAGCACTTGGCGATCATATTTCAAAGATTCACGATATTGTTTGAAGAAGATATCTACATCTTTGCTAAATGGTTCATCTGAATTTGGATGCCATAATAATGGTGCATCATCCACGAAATGGCGGAATCCTGTATCTTCATCTTTTTGCGTGAGCTTAGGCAAAACAGAATATGCATTTCTTTTTTGTGCCGAATCAAGATGCTTCGCACGCTTTTTTCTTAGCTTTCGACATTCAGTATTTTCTAACAAGGTACTGGCATCAACTTTTTCGTACCACACTTGTAATGGTGAAAGTTCCGTATTTTCCAGTAAATGCTGACGGTAGCTGTTCAGCATTATTTTAATTGCTTTTAAACCTACTTTATCTGCAAGATCAATATCACGTGCAGCAATCACAAAGCTGGTAGCTAAACGTTTTAAATCCCATTCAAATGGCGCAACCAAAGTCTCATCAAAATCATTAATACCAAACAATAAGTTACGTTCTGGACTAGCAAAGCCACCAAAATTACTCAAATGACAATCGCCACAAATCTGTTGGAATAGACCAGAGTTCGACTGCTCCCAAGCTTGATCAAATAGCATCAAGGAAGGCATACCACGATAAAAGGTAAATGGTGAAACGCTCATACGTTTTGCACGAATTGGTTTAAGCAATTCTAAACGTCCTTGATTGCTCCAATCATAAATCGTGAGTGCTGTTGTTCCCTTTGGGCGTTCAGATAATTGTGATAGTTGTTCGCGTGGAATTTTTTTCCGTTGAGCTTTACCTAATTTAAAGCCTTCGCTTTTATTGAGTAATTTTCCCTGATAACTATGACGTGTCAAATCAATCGTTTCATCATTCCAAAGTTGTTTTGGTAATTTAATTTGTGGTGTTTTTGGCATTATCCCCTCATCATTTTTTTAAATAAAATTTTATATTCTTATAATCTTGATACCAGCTTAATTCAATGTTTTTATTCAATATCATCTTTATAAAAAATAAAAAATAGACATCATTACAACGTCTATTTTTAAACAACTAAATTCAGAAACTTAAATCGACCAGTCTTGAATGTCCCAATCCTGTTCTTTTGCCAATTTTTCTAAGCGGTCATCAGGATTTACCGCAATTGCATGAGTTGCATACTCAAGTAAGAACCGATCATTAATCGAATCAGAATATGCCCATGACTCAGCTACTGTTCGCCCAGCCAACCACTGATCCAAACGTGCAAGCTTGCCTTTTTGATAACAAGGAATTCCAGTCACTTTACCGGTATATTTCCCGTCTACAACTTCAGCATTTGTCGCAATAATTTCAGTAATACCAAATTCACGAAAAATCGGTGCAGTAATAAAATCACTTGTCGCAGTTATCCCGACAATCGCATGTCCTAAATCTTGATGTTTTTTGATTGCATCAAAACCTTTAGGGCGCATTTTAGGACGAATAACTTTCTGCATAAACAACTGATGTAACTCAGTTAAATAAGTATTGTCATGCTGAGTTAAAAATTGGAATACAAATTCATTGTAGGCAATCGGATCAAGTTGCCCAGCTTTATAATCTTCATAGAATTTGTCATTCATTTGACGATGATGAACTGGATCTACCAAACCTTCATTGACCAAAAATTCACCCCAAGAATGGTCAGAGTCAGTATTTAACAGGGTATGATCTAAATCAAACAAAGCCAATTGCATAGAATTTCTCGTTTAAACTGAAAATTAAGAAAAAAAATGTAAATCTATCTCCGCTAGTCGATAGAAATTCGTTAAGATCATAGCAATTTTAAACATTTTACTTTGACCTTTTTCGAGTTGGACGTGAAGAGTGACTGTCCCCGAGATCAAAGTCAACGATATAGACAAAATTTAGGTAGCCAAATGATCGACTCAGAAGGTTTCCGACCCAACGTCGGGATCATTTTGGCAAACGATGACGGACAAGTCTTATGGGCAAAGCGCATTGGTCACAATGCTTGGCAATTTCCACAAGGAGGTATCCAGTTTGGAGAAACCCCTGAACAGGCACTTTATCGTGAACTGAGAGAAGAAGTCGGCTTATTGCCCGAACACGTCCAGATTATAGCGCAAACTAAAGGTTGGCTGCGTTATCGTTTGCCACATCGGTACATTCGGTCAGATTCAGATCCCGTATGTATTGGACAAAAACAAAAGTGGTTTTTACTGAAGTTAACGGCATCGCCGCATCATATTCAGTTAAACCTATCCGACCCACCCGAATTTGATGAATGGCAATGGGTGAGTTATTGGTATCCATTAGGTCAAGTGGTGAATTTCAAACGTGATGTTTACCGTAAAGCCATGATGGAGTTGTGTTTACAACTACCACAACGCTAAACATCAATAAATCATCACTTTAAGCAATGATTTTTGACTAGAGAGCTGTTATAACTAGGTTCATAACGATTTATAAATTGGAGTAAACATCCATGTCAAACATGCAACTCGACACGCTTAGACGCATTGTGCAAGAAATCAATGCGTCCGTCAGTTTGCATGACTCCTTGGACATTATGGTCAACCATGTGGCTGAGGCGATGCATGTAGATGTTTGCTCGATTTACTTATTGGATGAACGTAATAAACGTTATGTGTTGATGGCTTCAAAAGGTCTTAAACCTGAAGCAGTTGGACATGTCTCATTAAATATTGGTGAGGGTCTGGTCGGCTTAGTTGGACAACGCGAAGAAATCGTTAACCTTGACAATGCTCCCAAGCATGACCGATTTGCTTATTTACCTGAAACAGGTGAAGAGCTATTTAACTCATTCCTTGGTGTACCAGTCATGTATCGCCGTAAGGTTATGGGCGTTTTAGTTGTTCAAAATAAAGAACCACAAGACTTTAGTGAAGCAGCTGAATCATTCCTCGTGACGCTTTGTGCTCAGCTTTCTGGCGTAATTGCACATGCACATGCCGTTGGCAATATTGATGTTTTCCGTAAGCCTACCAGTGGCTCAACATATAAAACGTTCCAAGGTGTTTCAGGTGCAGGCGGTGTCGCGCTAGGTCGTGCAATTGTGCTCTACCCTCCTGCTGATCTTACGGTAATTCCAGATCGAGAAGCAGAAGATATTAGTGAGGAGCTTGAACTCCTAGATCAAGCGATTGCCTCTGTACGTAAGGAAATTCAATCCTTAGATGAAAAAATGCAAGACTCACTCATGTCTGAAGAACGTGCTTTATTTAGTGTGTTCTTGAGAATGTTGGATGAAAATGCATTACCAAGTGAAATTAAAGACCACATTCGAGCAGGAAGTTGGGCACAGGGTGCTGTCCGTAAAGTCATTGATAAACATATTGCGTTGTTTGCGCAAATGGAAGATGACTATCTGCGTGAACGTGTTTCAGATTTAAAAGACCTAGGTCGTCGAATTTTGGCATGTTTGCAAGAAGCCGATTCGAGTCATCGAGAGCTGAGCCCTGATAGCATCCTGATTGGTGAAGAAATAAGTACGGCTGCTCTGGTTGAATTACCTGTTGATAATATTGCGGCAATCGTTACTTCTGAAGGTGCTGCCAATTCACATATGGTGATCGTGGCTCGTGCGCTAGGCATTCCAACAGTTGTTGGTGTCACTGAGTTACCAATCACCACACTTGATGACATTGAAATGATCGTCGATGCTTATCAAGGTCGGGTCTTCGTTAATCCGCCACGTCGATTGCGCCAACGATATAAAGAAGTCCAAAAAGAAGAAGAACAAATTGCGAAAGACTTAAAGCAATATGAAACCAAGGATGCAATTACCCCTGATGGTGTATCAATTCCCCTATTCGTCAACACAGGTTTGATGATTGATGTTGTCCGTGGTGTGCAACGTGGTGCAAAAGGTGTCGGACTATACCGTAGTGAAATTCCTTTTATGCTTCGTGAGCGCTTTCCAGGTGAAGAAGAACAACGTGCTATCTATCGTCAACAGCTAAGCCACTTTGCAAATAAGCCAGTGATTATGCGTACCCTCGATATTGGTGCGGATAAAGACTTGCCTTATTTCAGCATTGAAGAAGAAAACTCGGCTTTAGGTTGGCGTGGTTTGCGTTTTACCTTAGACCATCCTGAGATTTTCTCTGCACAGATTCGCGCGATGTTAAAAGCGAGTATTGGTCTAAATAACTTACATATTTTATTGCCGATGGTGACAAGCGTCAGTGAAGTTGAGGAAGTTCTTTATTTATTGGAACGTGATTGGATTGCGGTTCAAGAAGAAGAACAAGTTAAAATCACTCGACCAAAAATCGGAATTATGGTCGAAGTACCTAGTGTCCTCTTTCAAATCAGTGAGTTTGCCGAGCTAGTTGATTTCTTCTCTGTCGGTTCTAACGATTTGACCCAGTACTTACTTGCAGTCGATCGAAACAACCCTCATGTTGCAAACGTTTATTCGCATTTTCATCCATCAGTTTTGCGTGCATTAAGTCGTTTAGTTGAAGACTGCCACATCCATCAAAAACCCGTCAGTGTGTGCGGTGAAATGGCAGGTGATCCTTTATCTGCGATTTTATTGATGGCGATGGGCTTTAATACGCTTTCAATGAGTTCAAGTAATATCTTGCGTGTTCGAAAAGCAATTTGTCATGTTCCAATGAGCGATGCCAAACAACTTTTGGATGAAGTACTGAAAATGAATAACCCACTGATTGTAAAAAGTTGGTTAGAACATTATTTCAGAACACATGGTTTAGCTGACATGGTGAAATCAAATCGTATGTTGAATGCTTAATTCAATGCACAAAAAACAAAAAGGATGATCTGATTGGATCATCCTTTTTTCTTTGAAAGAATAAAATAGTTAAATGCTTCAAAACATATCCCTATGTTCCTATTCAGAAGATTCACTATTATTGGCGATCACGTAAAAGTACTTGTTGTTTACCTGCACCCAAGCTTACGCGTGGAAACTGTCGATCATAATCAATCATAATTGTATCTTTAGTCACTGGATTAGCTGCGTCAGCTTCCCAAGTAACATAATTAAGTTAGCTCTGCATTGTCCTTCACAGCGGGCTGAATATGCTCACGATGCTTCTGAGGAATAGCAAATTCAACCGTAAACGGAATCTGCGAAACCTGAACCTTTTTTTCTTGAATCAAAGTGGCAGGTGCATCAGCCATACGTTTTTCTAAAGCATACAAACGCACTGTACCTTGTTGTTGTGGGACTTTATATGAACTATTCCCAACGAACTCAACTGAGAGTAAATTTGAATTGCTTGCTTCCCGCTCCTGACTTTGAGGAGATGAAACACATCCCGTTAGAATAGTTATTGTTAAACCAACACCCAACGCAGCTTTCTTCATTTGCTATTCCCAATCATTTCATTTATCCGAAAATAACATAAATTTTTGTCAAATCCTGTTTGCTTACAGACCATCAACAGAGTCTAAGAAACTGGATACACTGAGCACAATTTACAGAACTACTACATGAAAATTGTTATGCATTGACGGATTTAAAACGATTTATAATTATGAACTTTAGATAAACTATATCTACTCTCCCTAAAAAACAGAAATTGTAAATATATATTTTTAAATGATTTTTATAAAAAAATAACAAATATCATCTCTACACTTCGGCATTTCAAGTTTAAGATTTAATCAGCTTCAATCGAATAAAGCATTTAAGACATCAACTTTAATCCATTGGAAAAAAAGGTTTCACAAACCTAGAGTAAAAGTACAAAGAGTGTGAATTGATTCATATGCAATCAAATTTAGGCATCACCCAGATCGATACCCAATTTGTGTAATGAATCATTAAAGCATTCATCATTTTGAACGGTAAATAGTAAAAGTGACTTCGCTCACAGGTCACTTTGCTGGAGAAAGATCATGAGCCAAGACAATAAAGTACAATCAAATACAACGACTTCAGGACAATGTCCTGTCATTCATGGTGGTAATACCGAGGTTCATGGTGGGCCAATGGCATGGTGGCCAAATGCACTAAACCTCGACATTTTGCATCAACATGATAAGAAAACTGATCCCATGGATCCTGATTTCGATTACGCAAAAGCATTTTCTGAACTTGATCTAGAAGCCGTTAAACAAGATTTACGAGAATTAATTAATACCAGTCAAGACTGGTGGCCAGCCGATTGGGGCAGTTATGTTGGCATGATGGTTCGTACCGCTTGGCATCTTGCAGGTAGCTATCGTAAACAGGATGGTCGCGGTGGAGCGAACACAGGTAATCAACGTTTTGCTCCTCTTAATAGCTGGCCAGACAATGTCAACACAGATAAAGGCCGCCGTTTGCTTTGGCCAATTAAACGTAAATATGGCAACAAAATCTCATGGGGCGATTTAATCGTGCTGGCTGGTACAGTAGCCTATGAAGTTGCTGGGTTGAAAACTTTTGGTTTTGCTGGTGGTCGCGTCGATATTTGGGCACCTGAAAAAGACGTGTACTGGGGAAGCGAGAAAAAATGGTTGGATGCAACCAAAAATCGTTATGAAAATGATCAAGATCGTACTTCATTAGAGAATCCACTTGCAGCTGTACAAATGGGTTTAATTTACGTAAACCCTGAAGGTGTTGATGGTGTACCTGATCCACTGAAAACAGCTCAAGATATGCGCACCACATTTGACCGTATGGGGATGGATGATGAAGAAACAGTCGCATTAACAGCTGGTGGTCATACTGTTGGTAAAGCACACGGTAATGGTAAAGCAGAAAATCTAGGTGCTGATGTTGAAGGCGCTGATGTCGAGTTCCAAGGTTTAGGTTGGCACAACTCTGAAGGTACGGGAAATGGTGCAAACACCATGGTCAGTGGAATCGAAGGCGCTTGGACAACACATCCAACCAAATGGGACAATGAATTCTTCTATTTATTATTTACCTATGATTGGGAACTGCGTAAAAGCCCTGCAGGTGCTCATCAATGGGAACCGATTAATATTAAAGAAGAAGATAAACCTGTTGATGCCCACAATCCGAATATTCGCCGAAATCCGATCATGACTGATGCCGATATGGCACTCAAAATTGATCCAGAATATCGTAAAATTTCTGAACGTTTCTATCGCGATCCAGCTTATTTGGCTGAAGTATTCTCTCGTGCATGGTTTAAGTTAACCCACCGTGATATGGGGCCAAAAAGCCGTTATTTAGGACCAGATGTTCCACAAGAGGATTTGATTTGGCAAGATCCTATCCCAACAGTGGATTACACTTTGACAGATGGTGAAATTGCAGAACTTAAAGCGAAGTTACTGGCAAGTGGGCTCTCTGCTTCTGATCTTATTACAACGGCATGGGACAGCGCGCGCACCTATCGTGGTTCGGACTTCCGTGGTGGTGCAAATGGTGCACGTATCCGTTTAGCTCCACAGAAAGATTGGGTAGCTAACGAACCAGAACGTTTACAAAGAGTCCTTTCAGTTTTAGAGTCAATTCAAGCGAGTTTGGCTAAAAAAGTGAGCCTTGCAGATCTGATCATACTTGGTGGTACTGCTGCGGTCGAACAAGCCGCTCATAAAGCAGGTGTCAACATCACTGTACCATTCGCTGCAGGTCGTGGCGATGCAACAGCTGAACAAACTGATGTTTACTCTTTTGAGCCGTTAGAACCATTGCATGATGGTTTCCGTAATTGGCAGAAACAACACTATGATGTAACGCCTGAAGAGTTGTTGTTAGATCAGGCTCAACTCTTAGGTTTAACAGCACCAGAAATGACCGTATTGATCGGTGGTATGCGTGTGTTAGGTGCAAATTATGGCGATAATCCTCAAGGTGTATTGACCGATCGAGTAGGTGTTCTGAGCAATGACTTTTTTGTGAATTTGACAGACATGAAATACAACTGGAAGCCAACTGGTCGAAATAGTTACAACATCGTTGAACGTGACACAGGTACAGTTAAATGGACTGCAAGTCGTGTTGACTTAGTCTTCGGTTCGAACTCGATTTTACGTGCCTATTCTGAAGTCTACGCTCAAGATGACAATAAAGAAAAGTTCGTTAAAGACTTTGTGAAAGTTTGGGTAAAAGTGATGAATGCAGATCGATTTGATCTTGCCTAAATCCCCTTAAAATGAAGAAATGAAGAACCTTTTATGGTTCTTCATTTTTTTATGCTGGATTTTGAACTATGATCACAACAATGAATCAGGAAAATAATAACAATGACTACTTCACTCGATCATATAATCCAAACCAATAGCATCATCTTGTTTGATGCTCATTGTGTATTATGCTCTGCATGGGCAGATTTCATGGTGAAAAATGATCCTCAACTTCAATTCAAGTTAGCATCAGTTCAGTCACCAATAGGTCAACGTATTTTAACGATATATCAACTTCCTACTGATCATTTTGAAACAATGGTATTAGTAGAGCGTGGAAAACTGTATACAGAATCAACTGCTTTTATCAGAATCATTAAGCACTTATCTTTTCCATATTCAACACTTCAGTACACTCAGTTTATTCCCAAAGTGATCCGAGATTTTGGATACCGACGAATTGCGCTCAACCGTTATCGTGTTTTTGGCAAGACTGAACAATGCTACAGAATGACACCTGAAATCGCGGCGCATTTTTTAACTGATGATATGGTCTCATGAATAAATTAATCCAAACCCATCAACGCATTTTGAAATTCAGTCAATGGATGATTGCCTTACTATGGATTTATCAGGGTTTATTTCCAAAATTGATTTTTAAAGTAGAAGATGAACAATACATTTGGCAATACATGGGCTTAGCTTCAGAGTATATCTTCTGGATCATTTCACTTTCAGGGATCGCTGAAATTATCTTCGGTTTTATGTTTTTATTGTTTACGCAGCGATATTTACACTGGCTAAATATTATCAGTTTGATTGGGTTATTTTTTTTCGTTTTATTGATCTACCCAAACCGAATTTACCAAGCATTTAATCCTGTCGTCATGAATCTAGGATTGATTAGCCTTTCAATTATTGCATTGTGGTGTATTGATGCCCTCAAACAGATCAAGCACGAATAAAATGTCCTTCTCTTATACAATAAAATGGATTGACCAATTTTGACGAGGACTTCATTGCTTGTTGCAACTCATGTTCAGGTGCATCACGGTCTTCATCGGTGAGCTGGAAAGTTCGATAGTGAATCGCCAATGATCGGTGGGCATGTAGATCTAAGTGTGCATGAAAAGCATCTTGTGGATTCATATGAACAAAACGCATCAATTGACGTGGTTCATAAGCCCCTATTGGTAATAGCGCTACACGGGCATCGCCATAACGCTCATGAATCTTTTTAAAATGCGGAGAATATCCCGTATCACCAGCAAAGAAACAATGTCCTGTTTTTGCCAATAATGAAAAGCCACCCCATAAGGCCCGATTTTGATCACGCACGCCACGACCAGAGGCATGCGGCTTTGTTGCACAAAGATTTGAAATGCAAAGCGCCCCTAATTGAGCCAAATTTAAGGCGTAACTTGGGTAAGTGGTCGACCTAATTCCGTAAATCTGTTGAGGACTGCTACACGTGCATGAATTTCATTCACCTGACTAGGAAAGCTTCTTGCCATTAATTTATCGCCTAATAATTTGATGCAATGCATCTTGGTTTCCACCAAACTGCGGCGATGATAGCCTGACCATTTTTTCCATAATGTCCTGCCTAAACGTTTAACTGTTCGAAGTAATTCATTTCGCTCTAGCGAGCTACTCTTTGTATCTTTCCATGGTTTCGCATTTTTTCTAGGTGGAATCACCGCATGTGCTTGCCGATCTGCAATGACCTGACGGCATTGCTTGGTGTCATAAGCTCCATCGGTATAAACAGAGTCAATCTGCTCATCTTGTGGAATCTGATTAAGTAAATCACCAAGCACC